>JAJZFE010000367.1 GCA_021798655.1 Acidobacteriota bacterium
AGCGTGACGGCGGCGGGGTTTAGTGCGTTTGTGCAGGATGTTGAGGTGCAATCGCTGGTTGCGGTGACGGTGAGCGCAAGCCTGTCGGTGGTGGGGTCGTCTACTGAGGTGACGGTGGAGGCGGGCGATCTGTTGGAGAACGATTCGGCGATGCACACGGATATTGACCGGGACATGTTCAACAAGATGCCGCTGGAGAGCGCCTCTTCGTCGCTGAGTTCGATGGTGACGCTGGCATCGCCTGGAGTGGCGGCCGACTCGAACGGGCTGTTCCATGGGCTGGGCGATCATGCGTCGAACTCTTTCTCGATTGATGGCCAGGCGATTACGGACCAGCAGAGTAAGGTGTTTTCGAACCAGATCCCGTCGAATTCGATCCAGTCGATGACGGTGATCTCCGGGGCTCCGCCTGCGGAGTATGGTGGCAAGACGAGCCTGGTGATTGAAGTTACGACGCGGTCGGGATTGGGCGTGACAAAGCCTACGGGGAGTGTGACTACCTCCTATGGGTCGTTTGGTTCGGCGACGGGCTCGGTGGATTTGTCGTACGGTGGGGCCAAGTGGGGAAACTTTTTTGAGCTGGATGGACTGAACACGGGACGGTTTCTGGATCCGGCTGAGTTTTCGGTATTTCATGACAAGGGTAACGAGCTGAATTTCTTCGAACGGATGGACCGGCAGATTACGCCGCAGGACTCGATTCGGCTGAATGTGAGTGTGAGCCGCTCGTGGTTTCAGACGCCGAATACGTATGACAATCTGGGGGTGGTGAATGTCGTGGGTGGCGGGAGCGGGAGCAGTCCGGTGCTGGGAGCGGTGGGGAATACTGACCAGCGATCGAAGATTGTTACGTTCAATGTGGCTCCAACGTACACGAAGACGATTGGCACGGTGTCGGTGTTCAACTTCGGGGCTTTCGTGCGAAAGGACCAGTACAACTACTATCCGAGCGGGAACCCGTTGGCAGACTTGGGGCCGATCCAGAGCCAGTCGATTGCGCAGGACAGGTCCTTGACGAATGTGGGGCTGCATACGGACCTCTCGTATGTGAAGGGCATCCATAACATCAAGGTGGGCGGGCTGTACACGCATACGTTTCTGCGGGAACGGGATCAGTTGGGGCTGATCAGCGCGGTGTTCAATGCGCCGTGTGTGGATGCGGGAGGACAGCCACAGCCGGGATTCAGTGATCCGGGGCAGTGTGCGAATGCAGGGCTGTTGCCGAATGTCGGCGGGGTGAGTGGTGGCTTCAACCCGGTGCTACTGCCGTATGACCTGACTCGCGGAGGGGCGTTGTATGGATACTTTGGCCACACGGACATCAAGGAAGTGGGGCTGTATGCGCAGGACCAGATCAAAGTGGGCAACTGGCTTTTCAATGTGGGGGTTCGCGGTGATCTGTATAACGGACTGACCACGGCACGGCAGGCAGAGCCTCGGCTGGGGTTGAGCTACTCGGTGAACAGGACGAATACGGTGTTGCGTGCGTCGTATGCGCGGTCGCTGGAGTCTCCATTTAACGAGAACCTGGTGTTGTCGAGCCAGGGATGTGTGAACGCGGTGTTGGAGCCGCTGCTGAACTGTACGCCGGGAGTTTCGAGTATTTTGCAACCGGGCTTCAAGAATGAGTTTCATGCCGGATTGCAGCAGGCGTTCGGCAAGAACCTGGTGGTGAGCGGTGACTACATCTGGAAGTACACACACAATGCGTTCGACTTCAGCATTCTAGGCAATACGCCGATCACGTTTCCGATCGACTGGCACAACTCAAAGATTCCAGGGTTTGCGATCCGGGCGGATGTGCCAAACTTCCACAATGTTTCTGCATTTGTGGTGATGTCCTCGGTGTCGGCGAGGATTTTTCCTCCGCAGAGTGCGGGGGCGGGAGCTACGGTTGGGCATGGGGGATTTCCGTTCCGGATCGATCACGATGAACGCTTCAACCAGACGACGCATGTGCAGTATCAGGTTCCGATGAAACGTGGCCCGTGGATTGGGTTGAACTGGCGATTCGATAGCGGATTGGTAGCGGCTTCGGCGCCGTGCTATCAGGTGACTGATCCGAACAGCCATTGCGGAGGCGTGTTGCTGGATGGACAGCCGGCGGTGGATTTGCGAGGGCTCACGGCGGATCAGCAGTTTGAGGCTGGACTGGCGTGCAATGGGGTAAAGGCTACGCCGAACGCAGGTCTGCCGGGGCTTTGCCTGGCGTCGCAACTGACTTCGTCGCTGCTGACGATTCCTGCTCCGAACACGGAGAATGACGATAAGAACCCTTCACGGATCGCGCCGCGGAGTTTGTTCGACGCCTCGATTGGCGAGGACAATCTGTTTGGTGGGGACAAGCACAAGTGGAGTCTGCGGTTGACTGCGGTGAATTTTACGAACAAGTATGCGCTGTATAACTTTCTTTCTACGTTCAGCGGTACGCACTATGTGACGCCGCGTGCCTTGACAGCGGAGTTGGGATACCACTTCTAGAAGGTGGGCTTGGGACGCAGGAAAGGCCGATAGAGAGTGATCTCTGTCGGCCGTTTCTGTTGGTGCCAAGGATGATTTGGGTTAGCGGTCTTTTGCGAGTTGCGTGACGATGGGGCCGGTGGTGGAGACGGCTCTGCGTTTTTTCTTAATGGGTGGCGCTGAGCTGGGAGGATTGTGCTTTCCGTTGCCATTCTTGCGTCCGTTGCGTTTGCCGTTAGTCTCGATGACGGCTCGCATCCAGTAGTTGCCATCGGCGTCGACTTCGATACCGTGGACTTCGCGCTCGAAGCCGGGGAAGCGCTTGCCAAACTCTTCGAATGCGAGGATGAGGCGCATGACGGGAGAGTCGATGGCGCCGAGACGCTCGCCGGGCATGCTGAGTGGGATACCCGGCGGGTAGGGAACCAGCATGACGCCAGCGATGCGGCCCGCCATCTCCGAGAAGCGGACCTTCTCGGTTCCCTGACGCAAGAGTTTCTGGTAGGTCTGGGCGGGGGTGAGGACTTGTTCGGGATCGACTTCGCAGGCCTGTTCGACCAGGCTGACGAGGTTGAGTTCGATCATGGCAGCGTGCATCTCGTCGGAGAGTTCCTTGAGGGAGACGTTGCGGTAGCGGTTGGGGAACTTGGCGACGAGGTCTGGCAAGGCTTCGTTGAGTGGGGCTTCGGTGTCGTAGAGGCGTTTGAACTCGAAGAGATTTTCGAGCAGCGAACCCCACTTGCCCTTGGAGGTTCCGACGGAGAAGAGGACGAGCACGGTGTAGTCGCCGGTGCGGGCGATCTCTACGCGGCGAGCGTCGAGGAATTCGGTGAGGATGGAGCCGGGGATGCCGGAGGGGCTGATGACTCCGTGAGCGTCGACGCCGGGCATGAGGATGGTGACCTTGGTGGGGTCGAGCATGCAGTAGTCGTCGGCGATGTCTTCGTCGTTGAATCCATGCCAGTACTCTCCGGGCTTGAGGGTCCAGCAGGAGGAGTTTTCCGCAAGCAGGTCGTCTGGCGCTTCTTCGAAGACGTAGATTTTGCCCGTGAGGGGATCGGTGACGAAGTCGGGCTGGAAGAGACGGAAGAACCAGCCGTCGCCATCGACCTCTGCTGCGCGGAGGCGATGGGCGATGGAGGACATGGCCTTACGGAAGCTGACGGCGTCCTGGATGGTTTCGTCCATGAGGGTGGGGCCGGCGGGCTCGTCCATCATGGCTGCGGCGACATCGAGCGATGCGATGAGCGGGTAGAAGGGCGAGGTGGTGCCGTGCATCATGAAGGACTCGTTGAACTGGTCGAAGTCGAGCGGGGCGCGCGGGCTGAGCTTGATGTGGACCATAGATGCCATGGAGAAGGCGGCCAGCATCTTGTGGGTAGACTGTACGGCGAAGATGGCGGGGCGGTCGGGCATCTCGTCGGGGACGTCCATGGCGAAGCGTCCGCGGTAGATATGGTGGAACTTGGCGTAG
>JAJZFE010000013.1 GCA_021798655.1 Acidobacteriota bacterium
TCAATATGCTCCAACTCATCCGCAGATGTCTGCTGCAGCTGCTTGATCTTCAAGTGTTCCTGCTCTAGAGTCGCCATTCCTGATCTCCGATCTTCAGTCGCCAGCCATGCTGGTCATGCTCTCGTCCACCGACGTAGTCACCACCACCGCCGCAGGCTTGTCGCCAATCTGCACCAGCGGCCCATGTCCCGCAGGCTTCCACTCATTCAGCAGCTTCTGCGCTCCCTCATCCTCATAGAGCGAAGGGAACATATACTTCTTCGCGGTCAGGAAAAACCCCTTCAGCGAGCTGAAATTATAGTCCACCGCCGAAGCCTCATGGCCCGAGTGCACCATGCAGTTCGCACACTGCGGATTCCCGCTCTTCGCGCCATACTTCGCCCAATCCACCGAATCCAGCAGCTCCTGGAACGTATCCGCATACCCATCCTGCAGCAGGTAGCAAGGCTTCTGCCACCCAAAGATCGAGTAAGTCGGCATGCCCCACGGCGTGCATTCAAAGTCCTGCTTGCCCATCAAATATTCTGAGAATAGAGGATGCGTATTGAACTGCCAGCTCTTCTTCCTGTTCGACAGAATCGCTCGAAACAGCTTCCGCGACCGAGCCTTTCCCAGAAAGTGATTCTGGTCCGGTGCCTTGTCGTACGTGTAGCCTGGCGACACCATCATGCTCTCCACTCCCGCACTCATCAGCTCATCGAAGTGCCTGCGCACCGAGTTCGGATCCGCCCCATCGAACAGCGTCGTATTCGTCGTCACGCGGAACCCCGCCGCCACCGCCGCCCGCACGCCCTCCATCGCAATCGCGTGCCCACCCTCGCGGCACACCGACATATCATGGTGCTCTTCCTGCCCATCCAGATGCACCGAAAAACTCAGGTACTTCGACGGCTTGAACAGGTGCAGCTTCTCCTTCAGCAGCAGCGCATTCGTACACAGGTAGATGTACTTCTTCCGCGCCACCAGCCCCTCAACAATCTCCGGCATATTCGGATGCAGCAGCGGCTCTCCGCCTGGAATCGACACCATCGGCGTCCCGCACTCTTCCACCGCCTTGAAGCACTGCTCCGGCGTCAACTGCGCCTTCAGAATATGCGCAGGATACTGGATCTTGCCACAGCCGGCGCACGCCAGGTTACAGCGAAACAGCGGCTCCAGCATCAGCACCAGCGGGTAACGCTTCCGCCCCGAAAGCTTCTGCTTCAGAACGTACGTCGTCACGGTGAACATCTGCGAGATGGGAATTCCCATGAGAAAAACTCCTTATGCTCCAAAAACCTTTGCCTTGCAAACTTGTAGACATTGCTACCTGCCGATTCGATGCTGCAGCCCAGCCCTACGCTTCCCGTTCCCCACGTTCCAGCGCCTTCCGATACGTCGTCAGCGCCAGCAGCGGGAAGTACTGCTTGTACAGGTGATATCCCAGGTAAAATACCCGCGGAAACCCTGTTCCAGTGTAGTAGCTTTCGCCGTTTCTCCCCGGCATTAGCTCCTCCCAGGAACCATCCTCGTGCTGGCGTTCCACCAGCCACCGAATGCCCTTGGCCACCGAATCCGACCGCGTATCATTCGCAGCCAGCAACCCCAGCAGCGCCCACGCCGTCTGGCTTGGGGTCGACGGCCCAACCCCGCGCTGGTTCGGATCATCGTACGTTCCGCACGTCTCTCCCCACCCGCCGTCGGCGTTCTGCACCATCCGAATCCACTCGGCCGCCTGCTGCACCGCCGGCTCCAGGTACGAGTACTCCATCGCCTCCAGCCCGCGCAGCACCAGGAACGTGCCATACAGATAATTCACACCCCAGCGCCCGAACCACGCACCGTCCGACTCCTGCTCCTTGAGGATGAACTGGATCGCCTTCTCCACCCGCTTGTCCCGGCGGCTATAGCCATACGACGCGAGCATCTCCAGAATTCGCCCCGTAATGTCCGCCGACGGCGGATCGATCATCGCATTATGATCAGCAAACGGAATCGACTCGAACATCTTCTTCGTGTTGTCCTTGTCAAACGAAGCCCACCCGCCGTTCTTGCACTGCATCGCGAAGACCCAATCAATAGACCGCTGCGTCACCTCATGCTGGTAACGCTCGCGCGGGTTATCGACGGCCTTCAGAGCCAGCAGCACCTCGCCCGTATCGTCCACATCGGGCTGATGGTCATTGTTGAAGAAGAAGCACCAGCAGCTCGCGTCCACGTTCTTCACGTTATGCGACCAGTCGCCCTTGTACCGAATCTCCTTGCTTAACAGCCAGTCCGCAGCCTTCACCAGTTGCGGATCGGTCCGCGGCACACCCACCTCGCCAAACGTAGACAGCACCTGCGCCGTATCCCACACTGGCGAAAAGCACGGCTGCATCCGGAAAGTCGGCGTCGGATACTCCAGCGTCCCGTTCGGGCAGTCGATCCCCAGCTTCTCAAACTCATCCATCGCCCGGATCACCTGCGGGTCGTCCTTCGAGTACCCCAGGTACACCAGTGCAACAATCGCGTTCAGCATAGCCGGATAGATCGCGCCCAAACCATCCGACCGCTCAAAGTGGTCCAGCATCCACTTCTCGGCCTTCTTGAGCGCCATCTTCCGCAGAGGCCGAATATGCACCCGCTCCGACCAATGCGCCAGCCGGTCCGTAAACAAAAAGAAGTTGCGCCAGGAGATCAAGCGCTTCTTGTCCAGCCGCAGGTGCAAATTCGCGTTCTCGCGCCCGCCCACAAACAACTCGTCAATCGTCTGTTCCGGAGCCAGCTTTTTGAACGGCTTCTTCGCGTAGATGATCGACAGCGGCACAAGAATCGCGCGCGACCACGCGCTGATCTCATAGATATTGAAGTAAAACCAGTTCGGAAATAAGATGATCTCCGGCGGAACCGCTGGCACCGCGTCGTAGTCGTACTGCCCCATCGAGCACAGATACATCTTCGTGAACGTGTTGCACTCCACCACGCCGCCCAGCGCCAGCACATTCTCCCGCGCCTTCACCATCAACGGATGGTCGGCCGTCCAGCCCATCAACTTCAGCGCCAGGTAGCACTTCACCCCATAGTTCACATTCGACGGCCCGCCCGGATACAGGCTCCACCCGCCATCTTCATTCTGGTGCCGCAGAATCTCGTTGATCGCGCGCTCCATCCGTCCGCGATCGCCCGTCCCGAGCAGCGCATGCATGTAGATGTAATCGGCCTCCAGCATCGAGTCCGCTTCCAGTTCACCGCACCAGTACCCCTGCTCGTGCTGCTCCCCCATCAGCCACGCCACGGACTTGGCGATACCCTCGCTCACCCGCTCCATCGCCAGGTCGAGTCGCCCAAACCGCGGCTGCTTCGGTGTTCCTTGCGGATTGGGTCGTTGTGTACTCATGGGTTCTTGATCGATATCGGCGTCACCCGACTTCAACTTTTCAGCAACTACTTCAGACAATAGCCTCAACCTACAAACTCACTGTTCGCGGTGGCGCCGCAGCAATCGCCTGCACAATCTCCGGCGGCAATCCGAAGCGCACATTCTCCGGCATCACCTCAACCTCTTCAACCGAACCATATCCCTTACCCTGCAGATATGACACGACCTCCTGCACCAGAATCTCCGGTGCCGACGCGCCCGCCGTAATCGCCACCGTCGTCACGCCTGCTAGCCAATCCAGCTTGATATCTTCAGCCTTGTCGATCAGGTAAGACTGCGTCCCGATATTCTGCGAAACCTCAACCAGCCTGTTCGAGTTCGAACTGTTCCGCGAACCCACCACCAGCACCAGATCCGCTCCATGTGCCACATTCTTCACTGCAGTCTGTCGATTCTCCGTCGCATAGCAAATATCCTGCGCATGCGGCCCCGCAATGTTCGGAAACTTCTTCTTCAGCGCCTCAATCATGTATCGCGCCTCATCCAGCGACAGCGTCGTCTGAGTCAGGTACGCCA
>JAJZFE010000172.1 GCA_021798655.1 Acidobacteriota bacterium
GAGCAGCGACACGTTTATTGTTCGACAGAATTCGGGGTCAGGGCCCAGCGGCCGGAGTGCGTATGACGTTACCAGCGACGTTGGTGGTACGCGAGTCCTGCGGCTGCGGAAGGTGACGACGAAAGCATGGAGCCGACAACGATGTTCACGACGCTCTTTACTCCGGCGAGTCTGGTTCGAGCCTGCAGGGGATTCAGCAAGCAAACCACCTCTGCGATCCTGATCGTTATCTTGATGCTTTCGCTTCAGACGGCATGCTGCCAGACAGACTCGGTGTCGTGGGTAAATCCGTACATCGGTAGCGGCAGCGGACCGATTGGCTATGGCGGAACGATGCCCTTTGTGACTCCACCATTTGGAATGACGGACTGGACCCCCCAGACCAGACAAAACAAAATCAGCGTGACTTCATACAAGTATGAGGACACGTCCATCTCCGGATTTATAGGCACGCACCAGCCTGCGATCTGGATGGGAGACTTCGGCTACGTGACCATTGTGCCGGAGATTGGTGACGTGAAAACGACACCCGATGAACGCAAACTTGCTTTCTCGCATAGTGAAGAAGTGACACACCCTGACTACTACTCCGTGTGGATGCACACCCGTAACGGCAAGCGGATCAGGGCCGAAATGACAGCGACTGCAAGATGCGGCTATCTTCGATTCACATTTCCGAAGGGCGAATCTCACAGGGTGCTGGTCGAAGCATCGCGGCCTGGAATACCTGGATTTGCGACTGTGGATTCGACACGACGGGAGATTAGCGGCTACAACCCGGATCGAATGGACAAGATGCTTGGGCCATTCGCACTGCCAAACTTCAGGGGATACTTTGTAGTTCAGTTTCGCAGACCCTTCCGGGACGGTTCGACCTATGGTCAATCCGATCGATCGAGTTCGAGTGCGCGCGGCGCGTATGCCGACTATGCCGCGATTGACCGCCGTGTGGTTGAGGTACGCGTTGGTACATCTTTCATCAGTGTGGAGCAGGCTCGAGCGAACCTTCACGCCGAGATCCCCGACTGGAACTTCAATACGGTGCGAAGTCGTCTGCACGCGGTCTGGAATGACAAGCTTGATCGAGTAACAGTGGAAGGCGCTACGGAAGATCAGCGAAAGATTGTGTACACCGGGATCTATCACGCTCTGCTCTATCCGCGCATTGCGTCTGAACAAGGCCGTTACTACAGCGCGTTCGATGACAAGGTTCACGATGGAGAGTCCTACACTTCCTACTCCATATGGGACACCTTCCGAGCAGAAAACAGCTTGATTACACTGTTGGCGCCGGAGAGAGTGGGCGGCATGGTGCAGGCGTTGCTACAGGATTACAAGGAAGGGGGATGGATGCCGAAATGGCCAAACCCTTCATACACAAACATCATGATCGGTACCCACGCTGATTCGCTCGTGGCCGAGGCGATGGCCAAGCATTTCACAGGGTTCGACTACAACACGGCCTGGGAGGCGGTATACAAAGATGCGATGACACCACCAGACGGAGACACCACGCGGCGCTGGGGCGATCGCGACCCCGGCACACCGTATGAGGCTCGGGGTGGTCTCACCTACCTCAAGCAGCTTGGATACATTCCAGTGGACAAGACGGCAGAGTCGGCATCGCGAACCCTGGAGGACTCCTATGATGATTGGTGTGTGGCGCAGGTAGCCCGAATGATGGACAAGACCACGGAGTACACGTTCTTTCTGCAAAGGTCCGAGAACTACAAAAATCTGTTCAACAAGCAGACCGGTCTGATGCAGGGCCGCAAAGCTGACGGCAGTTGGGCAGACCCCAAGGACGGCTGGACAGAGGGAACGCAGTGGGTCTACACGTGGGCCGTCATGCACGACATTCCAGGCCTCCTGGAGTTGATGGGTGGCCGAGATGCGTATAACGCAAAGTTGGACGAGCACTTTCAGGGCGGGCATAATCAGCACTCGAATGAGCCGAGTCACCACTACGGGTATCTGTACGACTACAGCGGCGAAGCCTGGAAGACTCAGTCGAAAGTGCGTGAGATTGCCAGCAAAGAGTATGCGAACAGGCCGTCCGGCATAGACGGTGACGATGACTGCGGGCAAATGTCGGCCTGGTATCTTTTCACCGCACTTGGTTTCTATCCGGTGAACCCAGCGTCCGGCGACTACATGATCGGCAGCCCACTCTTCAGGAAAATGTCGCTGCGGCTTGCCAACGGAAAGACGTTCACGGTGACGGCGGACAACAACTCTGCCCAGAACGTTTATATCCAGTCAGCCAGTATCGACGGTAAACCGTTGAATACTCCGGTCATTCGCTATGAAGACATTCTTGGAGGGACGTCGCTGCATCTGCAGATGGGGTCATCGGCATCGCGGTGGGCTTCAACGTGGAGGCCGAAGCCCTTGCAAGCTGCGGCATTTTAGAGCCGTTCTAGTTTAGATACATCCATATCCCGAGGATGCGAAGTCGTTTGTGCATTCGGTTGTAGAGCTGATGTTGAGCAGCGCGTCGATCTCGATCGCAACACCCTGTTCGGCTGGTCGACGTTGCTGCTCCGCCAAGGTCAGGTCGGGCTCTGCCTCGATCGAGGAGCGCATCAGCAACTCCGCATCCGTCAACCGCGACCGGCGGTAGCTTCCGATCCGAAGACTGTTCAACTCTCCCGTTGCTTGTACTCGGCTACGCGCCTGATAGGCCCCAGATGCGGCCCACCTGAAAACCGCCGCTGCGCTCCGAGTGTCAAGCTCTCTGCCTTTGGATAGAATCGTACTCTGTCTGCCAGCGCATGCGACGGCCTGCAACGGAGGCTTGTTACAGCGCGAGTGAGTGACAGAACGTAGCTGACAGACAGGGAGCAGTGGTTCGATGAGTACATCTTCAGTGGTCAAGTTCGGAACCGATGGTTGGCGCGGCATCATTGCCGACGACTTCACCTACGCCAACGTTCGCATCGCCGCGCGTGCCATTGCGCTCTATGTGCTGCACCACGAAGACCCCGCCGCAGGCGTCTGCATTGGCTACGACACGCGCTTTGGCTCGCGCTCCTTCGCGCGAGTCGTCGCCGAAGTGATGGCCGACGCCGGCATTCCAGTCGCCCTTGCCAGCAAGGTCACACCCACGCCCGAACTCAGCTTCGCCGTGCGCGGCCGCAAGGCTGCAGGCGGCATCATGATCACCTCCAGCCATAACCCGGCGGAGTGGAACGGCGTCAAGTACAAGGCCAGCTACGGCGGCTCCGGCAAGCCCTCGATCATCGCCTCCATCGAAAGCTATCTGGGCAAAGACCTGCCGCGCGCGGCGAAGCCCGCGACGATCGAAGAGGTCGACTTCTCTCCCGAGTACATCGCCGCGCTGGAAGCCTTTGTCGACCTCGACGCAATCAAGGCCTCCGGCTATCGCTTCCTCATCGACACCATGTACGGCGCCGGCAGCGGCTACATCGCTGGCATCTTCACGCGCGCAGGCATTCCCTTCGCCACGATGCGCAGCGAGTTCAACCCGGCCTTCCCCGGCATCAATCCTGAGCCTATCCTGCCGCACATCGCCGCCACACGCGAGGTGGTCGTGGCGGAACAGTGCGCGGCCGGCTTCATTACGGACGGCGACGCGGACCGCATCGGCGCCGTCGACGAACACGGCAACGTCGTTGACGCGCACAAGATCTTCGCTGTCCTGCTGCAGTGGCTCCTGCAGCGCAAAGGCTGGCCCGGCGACGTGACCCGCGCCTTCAACACCACCAGGATGCTCGACCGCATCGCCGCCAAACACGGTCGCAGGCTCCACGAGCACGGCATCGGCTTCAAGTACGTCTGCGACCTCATGCTGGAGAAAGACATCCTCATCGGCGGCGAAGAGTCCGGTGGCGTGGGCATCAGCCGCCATCTGCCTGAACGCGACGGTCTGCTGAACAGC
>JAJZFE010000175.1 GCA_021798655.1 Acidobacteriota bacterium
TCACATGGCCGGCCAGCGTCGCACCATTCGGCAGAATGCAGCCGTTGCCAATCACGCTGTCGTGGCCAATGTGCACGTACGCCATCACCAGGTTGCCGCTGCCCAGCCGCGTCACGCCGCCGCCGCCCACCGTGCCGCGCGAGATCGTCACATACTCGCGGATCTGGTTGTCGTCGCCGACCACCAGCTGCGTCGGCTCGCCCGCATACTTCAGGTCCTGCGGCGCAATGCCCAGGCACGCAAACGACCACACCTTGTTGCGCGCGCCAAACGTCGTATGCCCGTCCAGCACCACGTGGCTCACCAGCTCGCAGCCCGCGCCCAGCACCACGTTTGCGCCCACCGTGCAGTACGGACCGATCACGCAGTCCGCGCCAATCTCCGCACCCTCAGCCACAATCGCCGTAGGGTGTATGCGAGCCGAGGCATGAACGCCCACGCTTACTCTCCTGCCGCGTCGGCGGCCTTGCGCGCCCGCGGCGTGATCTGGCAGGTGATGATCGCCTGCGCCGCCACCTTGCCGTTCACCGTGCACGTGCCCTTCATCTTCGACGTCCGCGCGCTCCACTGGATCGTCTCCACCTCAATCCGCATCTGGTCGCCCGGCGTCACCGGCCGGCGGAACTTCGCCTCGTCGATGCCCGTGAATACCACCAGCTTGCTCTCGCGGTCTTCAATCTCGCTCAGCAGCAGCACCGCACCGGCCTGCGCCATCGCCTCAATCGTCAACACGCCCGGCATCAGCGGATAGTCCGGAAAGTGCCCCGTAAACTGTGGCTCGTTCGCCGTCACGTTTTTGATGGCGACCAGCCGTACCTTGCGCTCCATCTCCAGCACGCGGTCGATCAGCAGAAACGGATAACGGTGCGGCAGCAGCGCCATGATCTGCTGAATGTTCATGGCGAGCAGCGTGGGGTCGGGGGCGGTCGTGGGTTCAGCGGTCTCAGCCGCGGTGGTGACAGTGGTTTCACTCATAGCGAAATCGAGTATAAACGCCCGCGCCGCCGCGTGGCGCTTTCAGCCCCTCACCGCTGCTGCTTCTGCTCCTTCACCGTCAGCGGCTCGTCCGGGTCGAACAGCTTCTCCGGCAGGTCCTGGTTGTAGTGCACCTTGGTCAGAAACCGTTGCCGCACCATGTCCCCGTTGTGCAGGTACGTCCACGCGTACGGCGTCTGGATGCCCTGCACCGCGTGGTAGTCGTCCCACTGCACTTCGTCCGTGTTGAAGTCCTTGTATAGCGGGTCGCGCCACTGGAAGCTGAGGCTCAGCGGCAGGTGCGTGGACTCCTGCAGCTCGATCGTCACGGCATCGTTCTGCGCGGTCACGATGCTCACCTGCTCGGCCAGCCGACGATTCACCATGTTCGTGCCCTCGTAGGTCACCAGCGTGTCCGGCCGCGCGAGCCACTGCTGCACCACCGTCTCCAGGGAGTGCGCGCGCCGCCGCTGATAGTCCGCCACCTCGTCCGCAGGCAGCGCCTTCTTGCCCTTGAACGTCAGCTCATAGCCATTGTCCGGCGTCCACACCTCGGCGATGTCGCTGTGGTTGGTCGCAATGAAGATGCCGAAGTGCGTAATCACCACGATGCGTTCGCCAAACGGCTGCGCGCGAAAGTACTCCTGGTACTGCGGAGCCTCCTCATGCGGCTGCCCCTTGTAGAACGTCGCCGAGCGGCCATCGAAGACCCAGTCCCTGCGATGCAGCCACGCATCGCCGCCGAGCGCCGTCACCATGTCGGCCAGCAGCTTGCGGCCCTTGCTGCTCTCGCCGCTGGCCGGCTGCGCCTCCGGCCCGGCCTGCGCGCTGGGCAGCGCAGAGGCCTGCGCCACCGCACTCACGCCGCCCGTCAGCATCAGCACCACTGCAAGCACCGTCAAACCTCTCAGCAGCCAAACCCTTGCCATCCGCACTCCTACTGCCTACCGGCTACTTCCTATTTCCTACTTCCTGCCCTACCCGACCAGCACCGCGCCGCCGTTCACGTTGAACACCTCACCGCTCACAAATCCAGCCCACGGCGTGCATAGGAACAAGATCGGCGCGGCAATCTCCTCCGGCTCCGCCGCGCGGCCCAGCGGAATCAGCCCTAACGCCTTCTTGGACGCGTCCGGGTCCTCCAGGGTTCCAGCCGACATCTCCGTCCGCACCCAGCCCGGCGCAACGCAGTTGCACAGGATGCCCTGCGGCGCCAGCTCGCTCGACAGGCTCTTGGTCAGCGACAGCAGCGCGCCCTTGCTCGCCGCATAGTCCGCATGGAACGCCTCCCCGCGCTGCGCCGCCGTCGACGCCACCAGCACAATGTGCCCCTTCGCACCTCCCGCAGGCGTCTGCGCCAGCATCACCTTCACCCCCGCCTGCACCAGCCCGAACACGCTGTCCAGGTTCACGCCCATCGTGCCGCGCCACTGCTGCGCGCTCATCGTCGCAATAGGCTGATCGTGCGGCGGCCACACGCCGTGGTTCACGATCAGGCAGTCCAGCCTGCCCCACACCGCCGCCGCAGCCGCGATCAGCGCCTGCCCATCTTCGACGGTCGCCAGTTCCTGCCGCACCGCGCGGCAAACGCCCTCGCCGCCGCACTCGGCCACCAGCGCCACGGCCTCTGCCTCGCGGCTCCGATAGCTGAAGACCACCTGCGCCCCAGCCTGCCGCAGCAGCCGCACCGTCGCCGCGCCAATCCCCCGCGAACCACCCGTCACCAGGGCTACCTTGCCCTCCACTGAAAGCGAGACGCCGTACTGTTTCTGTGTAACACTCATCTTCTAAAACTAGCAGCATCGCAGGACGTGCCGCAGCCTGACGCGAACCGCCGCATACCCCGCAGCTCGACTGTCGTTCCATCACGGAAGGAGTTTTCGCCATGAAGTATCTCTACATCGCCTGCCGCATCCTGCTGGCCCTGCTCTTCATCATGTCCGGGCTCGACAAGCTCTTCCACATCTTCCACCCGCCCGTCCCGCCCGACGGCTCGCTCCAGTCCATGCTCTTCCACCTGCTGGCTGGCACTGGCTGGATGAAGCTCATCGGCCTCGCGGAGCTGCTCGGCGGCCTGCTCGTCCTCTACGGCGGCACGGTGCCCTTTGCGCTCTGCCTGCTCGCGCCGGTCACGGTGAACATCCTCGCCGTCAGCTACCTCATCATGGGCGGCGGCAAAAACGCCATCGCCGGCCTGATCGTCACTGCGCTCGAACTCGTGCTCTTCTACGCCTACCGCAACAGCTTCGCCGCCATCTGGACGACGAAGGCCGAGCCCACCCGCTAACCCACCACCTCATACGGCCGCATCATGTCATTCGCCTCGTGCTCCAGCACGTGGCAGTGGTACAGGTACTTGCCCGCATAGCCGTCGAACCGCACGATGATCCGCGTCACCATCTGCGGCGGACACTGCACCGTGTCCTTCCATCCCAGCTCGTTCCCCAGCAGCGGCAACGGCCCGGTCTGGTAGTGCATCCCCTTGTCGTTGCGATAGCCAAACACATCAAACACGCGCCGATCCAGCACCTGGAACCGCACCATGTGCAGGTGCATCGGGTGCGTGTCCTCGGTCAGGTTTACGAACTCCCAGATCTCGGTCGCGCCCAGCTTCGGCAGCTCCGTCACCGGCTCGTGCCAGTGCTTGCGATTCAGCAGCATCAGCATCGAGTTGCCCGCCGGGCTCACATACTCGTTCAGCTCAATCCGGCGCGTCACCGTCGCCGCGCTCTCGACCATGCGCGGCACATCGCGCAGCGTCTTCGGCATCGCGTACATCGGGTGCCCCACATCTCGACTTTGAGATGTGGGCCCTGCGCCGCCGCCCACGCGAAACTCCAGCACCCCCAGCGCGCCGTTGTTCATGTGCACCTTGCCGCCCGCTGCGTTTGAAAAGTCTACCAGCACATCCGCGCG
>JAJZFE010000347.1 GCA_021798655.1 Acidobacteriota bacterium
GAACTGAGAACTCAAAACCGACTCCCCAACCCCAGCCCACCCCAACCACCAGGACTGCTCTCTCGTTGCTGCATCCCTTCTTGCTAGCCATTCCCGCAGAAACTCTGCATCCGCTCTTGTTTGTCATTCCCGCAGGGAATCTGCGTCCCGCCCGCAGCAGCAGTAAGATCGGACCGGAGTCGCCCGTAAACCCAACGTTTTGAATATGTTACATCTATCATCCCTGCAATCAACACGTTACAGCCACTCCACCCCTAACCCCAATCGTTTGAATATTTTGCCCCTAAAATCTCTGCAATCAATATTTTACAGGCACTCCGCCCCGTAACTCGTTGATTCCAGAGATCAAGCAAAAATCGAAGGGGGGGGGAGGGGGGGTACCCCTACCGCAGCTCCGCCGTCCGCAGAAAGTCGAAGCTGCCTCCCGCGTTCAGCGTCACGCCGCGCAGCCGCGCCGAGTGCACCACCACGTTGTCCGGATACCACAGCGGAATCGTCGGCAGCTCTTCGGCGAGCCTCTGCTGCACCTGCACATACGCCCTGCGCCGCACCGCTTCGTCCTGCGACGAGCCCGCCTGTTGCAGCAGCGCGTCCACGCGCGCATCGCTGAACCGCCCCCGGTTCGCTCCCTTCGGCGGAAAGCTCGCCGTCGCGCTGGTGTAGCGGAAGATGTCCGGGTCTTCGTTCGACCCGATCCAGCGCAGCATGTACATCTGGAACGCGCCCTTCGTGATGTCGGCATAGAACGTCCCAAACTCCGCCGGCCGCAGCGACAGCGCAATCCCCGCCTCGCGCAGCTGAGCCTGAATCGCCTGCGCCTCCAGCCGCGTCGTCTCATCGGTCGAGGTCTTCAGCGTGAACCGCAGCCGCACACCGTCCTTGCCCGGCCGCAGCCCCGCTGCGTCGAGCAGCCGCTTCGCCCGCTCCACATCGTGCGGATACTGCGCCAGCTCGGCCCCGTCGCTTGTGGACCCGCCCGCCGCCGCCCAGTGCCCGCGCGGCAGCAGCGTCTCGGCCGGCTGCGCATGTCCGCGCCACAGCGCTGCGATCAGCGCCTCGCGGTCGATCGCGCACGCAATCGCCTGCCGCACGCGCTGGTCGCGCAGCACGGCGTCGGTTACGTTGAATGTTGCATAGTCCACGCGCGCACCAGGAGCGGTCTCCGTCACCAGCCCCGGCGTCGCGCGCAGTGCATGGACCATGTCCTGCGTCAGCACGTTGCTCTCCACATCCGCCGCGCCCTTGCGCATCTCCAGCGCCACGGTGATGTTGTCCGGCACCACCTCAAACCGCACCCGCCCGATCTTCGGCGCACCGGCCCAGTAGTTGCCGTTGCGCTCCACCACAACCTCTTTGTCCTGCACCTGGCTCACGAACCGGAACGGCCCCGTCCCCACCGGATGCAGCCCCTCATCGCGCCCGGCCCCGCGTTCCACCACGCCGAACAGACCATCGCTCAGGTTGAACAAAAGGCTCTCGTCCGGCCTGCTCGTCGTCACCACCAGCGTCAGCGGATCGCGCACGCGCACGCCAGCCACATCGGCAAACGCGCCGCCCTTCGCCGTCAGCACCGCGCCGTTCGTCATGCTCTGCAGCGACCACGCAACATCGTCCGCAGTCATCGCCTTGCCATCGTGGAAGCGCACACCGCCGCGCAGATGGAACACCCACGTCAGCGCATCGGGCCGCTCCCAACTCGTCGCCAGCCACGGCTGCAGGTTGTAGTGGTCGTCCTTCCGCACCAGCGGATCGTAGATCAACCCGCCCACGCGCTCACTCTGCGAGTCCGTCCCCTGCCGCAGATCGAGGTTGTTCGGCGAGCTCTCAATCAGAAACCGCAGCGTCTGCGAATCATCCACCGCAGGCCTGCAACCCGCAAGCATAAGCAGCACGCCGCACGCGCAAAGTGCGTGTAGGCCTCTCCAGCGATTTCGCAATGGACAAAGAGATGTCATCTCGACCGAAGGCCGCGCCTTTGCGGCCGCAGCGGAGAGACCCCCGCATTGTGCGCCGCCAACAACCGAATCGTAAGCCCCCTAACCGCCATAGCTCACCTTGCCCAGCACCACCGCGCGTTTCGCGCCGGTCGCACTCGGCACATTGCCCGGCAGCCCATGCCACGTCAGCCAGCCCAGCAACGCAAACGCCGCGGCCTCTTTCGCCTCCACCGCAAGCCCCGCGCTCTCGGTCGTCGCCACCTTCACGCCCAGCGCGCCGAACGCCTCACTCAGCCCGCGCATCAGCGTCTTGTTCTTCGCTCCGCCGCCCGCGACCAGCATCTCTGTGGCTCTCGCACCCGGCGCACGTTGCCCCAGATGCGGCCAGCAGAACCGGCTGTACGCATCCACAATCGTCGCCACCGTCAACGCCGTCGCGGTTGCTGCGATGTCTTCCTTCGCAGCATCAGCCTTCTCGCACAGCGCGATCAGCCTGTCCACGAACGCCTCACCAAACTCCTCGCGCCCGCACGACTTCGGCGGCTTCGCGCTGAAGTACTTGCTCCCGCGCAGCTTCTTCACCACCTCGTCGAGCACGTTGCCGCGCGCCGCCGTTCGTCCGCCGCCGTCGTACTCGCGGCCGCACAGCCGCTGCATCACCGCATCAATCACCATGTTCGCTGGCCCGGTGTCGAAGGCCATCGCGTCCTCCACGCCGCCGCCCGCCGGCAGCGCGGTCACATTCGCAATACCGCCCAGGTTCAGCAGCAGCCGATTCTTCGTCTCATGCCGAAACAGGTACCAGTCCAGCATCGGCACCAGCGGCGCACCCTGTCCGCCCGCAGCCATATCCGCCGGGCGAAAGTCGCTCACCACGGGCAGTCGCAACCGCTCGGCGATCACCGCAGCCTCGCCGATCTGCCACGTCATGCCTTCCTCCGCATCGTGCAGAATCGTCTGCCCATGCACGGCCACCAGCTCCGGCTTCAGCTTGTGCTCCTTCGCGGCCTTCTCCACGCAGCTCGCATACTCTTCGCCGAGCCGCCAGCTCAGCTGCGCCAGCTTCGCCGCACTCATCTTCGTTCCGCCCGCCGCGGCCAGCACCATCGCCCGCAGCTTCTTGCCATACGCAAACCGGCTATGACCCAGCACCTTCACCGGCGATACCCCGTGCCGTCCCACCGACACGCGGCAGATCGCCACATCCACACCATCGGCCGAGGTCCCGCTCATCACCCCGGCCACGATCATCGCCTTCGCCGAGCTCACACTCTTCGCGGCGCTGCTTCGTTCCGTCATGCTGTACCACCCTTCAACTCGCGCTGCAGCTCCGCCAGCAGCTGCAGCGCCTCACGCGGCGTCAACCCGTCCACATCCACCGCCTCGATGCGGTCCACAATCCGCTGCGAGAGCGGCGTAAACATCGTCATCTGCAGGCTCGACTTCTCCGGCACCACGGCCTCGCGCACCTGCTGCGACTCCGCGCGTTCATGCACCTTCAACACCGCACGCGCGCGCTCGATCACCGCCTGCGGCAACCCCGCCAGCCGCGCGACCTCAATGCCATAGCTCTTGTTCGCCGCGCCTGCTTCAACGGTATGCAGAAACACAATTCCGCCTGCGTTCTCCTTCACCGTCACGCGCACATTCTTCAGCCGCAGCAGACGCTCAGCCAGCAGCGTCAGCTCGTGATAGTGCGTCGCAAACAGCGTCCGCGCACCGATCGCATCGTGCAGATGCTCCACCGTAGCCCACGCCAGCGACAGACCATCATAGGTCGCCGTGCCGCGGCCCATCTCGTCCAGCAGCACCAGTGACCGCGACGTTGCGGTGTTCAGGATCGCGGCCGTCTCGGTCATCTCCACCATGAACGTCGACCGCCCGCGCGCCACGTTGTCGCTCGCACCGATGCGTGTGTAGATGCGGTCGACGACACCGAGCTGCAT
>JAJZFE010000354.1 GCA_021798655.1 Acidobacteriota bacterium
CCCCCTACGGTCTCGCCCTGGCCCTCGGCGGCCTCGGCTTCGGAGTCATCGCCGCCTTCGTCACCCTCTACTTCGCCCATCAGAACTGGCAGGGCGCAGCTCTCTCCCTCACCCTCTACGGACTCGCCTTCGTCACCGCCCGCCTCTTCTTCGCCGGCCTCATCGACACCTGGGGAGGCTTCCGCGTCGCCGCCATCTCCTTCGCCATCGAAGCCACCGGCCTCGCCCTCCTCGCCTGCAACCGCTCCCGCCCCCTCGCCTACCTCGGCTGCACCCTCACCGGCCTCGGCTTCTCGCTCATCTTCCCCGCCCTCGGCGTCGAGGTCGCCGACACCTTCCCCCCTGCCTCACGCGGCACCGTCCTCGCCGTCTACTCCGCCTTCGTCGATCTCGCCCTCTTCCTCACCGGCCCCATCGCCGGCGTCGTCATCAGCCTCTACGGATACCCCATCACCTTCCTCGGCATCGCCGCCCTGGTCCTCGCCGCCCTCGCCCTCACCCTCTGGCTCGCCTCCACCGTCCGCCACCAACCCGCCTGAGCGCCCAAGCTCTCTCAAGCAGCTGGCCAACTCTCAAGCTGCTAGCCAACTCTCCAGCTGCTTACCAACGGGTATCGCTCTGTCATTTCGACCGAAGGCCGCGCTTTTGCGGCCGCAGTGGAGAAACCCCCGCATTGCGGACCGCCTCATCCCTCTACACCATCGCGCCCCCCACCTCAGCACCCCGTAATCCCCGCCTCCCCCAGACACTTCTTCAACCCCTCCATGCTTCGCCGCGTCGAGTTCTCCGAGATCTCCGCCTGCGTCGTCCCCTCCCCGCCGTGCCAGTGCGTCTCCAGGCTCACCGCATGGTGGTACCCGTCCCTCCGCAGCGCCTTGAACTGACCCACCCAGTCCACCAGCCCCACGTCCACCGGCTCCCACTCAAACGGATGCTTCCCCGCTGCGCGCTCCTCGGGTGTAGCCCTCTTCGCATTCTTGCAGTGCACATGCCCGATCCGCCGCTTCGGCAGCGCGTCATAGTCCTGCGGATACGGCACGTCCCCCGCAAACGTCACCGAGTTCCCCGGGTCCCAGTTCAGCATGAAGTTTCTGTCCGGAATCACCGCCAGCACCTCCGCCGCTTCCACACCCGACCCCGTATTGCACGCCATCTCGTTCTCCAGCAGCAGGATCAAATCGTGCTTCGCGCACGCCTCCGCCGCCTCCTTCAGCTTCCCGTTGATCTCCGCCCGATACGGCTTCTGATCCTCCAGCCGCCAGAAGTCGAAACACCGTATCCGGTCCGTCCCAAAGCTCCCGCACAGCCGGATCAGCGTCTGCAGCAGCTCTGCCTGCTCCTTGTACGTAAAGTCCGCGTGGAACTCGTCCCGCTTCGGACTCTCCTTCGACCGCGGCGCACCCGGCAGGTCCACTTTGTACAGCGGGCTCGCCAGGTCCGTCACTCGCAGCTGGTACTTCGCCAGAATCCCCTTCGCCCGGTCCACCTCCTCGCCGCTCAAATCCGCCAGCGTCTTCCCCCACAGGCTCCGCAGCTCAATCCAATGCAGCCCAAACTCGTTCGCCGCCACATGGCACGCGTGCTCAAAGTCCGGCCCAATCTCGTCGTTGATCACCGCCAGCCGAAACGGACAAGCATTCTGCGCCCACGCCCCCCGAGCCCAAACCCCCGCCGCCGCCGCACCCACCACAAACTCCCTGCGCGATACCGCCATAACTCCTCCTCCTCGCACCCTGGCTTCTTTCCGACACGCTCCGAACTTTATACAGTCGCGCCTTGACACCCTGCGACTTCCACCAAAACTCTGTCAACCCCCAACCCACCCCACAAAACCGCTAACCCACACACCTCCAACGCGTTACACCCCAAAAAACAAAAACATATTCATCCCCTCCAAACTTCTATAATAGAAACAGGGGAAGAACAGGCAACTGAGAACTCAGAACTGACACCTCACACCTGAGAACTGAGAACTAACACCTGACAACAAACCCTCGCATCACGAAAATCGCCCGTAACCCCAATGTTTTGAATATTATGCCCGTAAAATCTCTGCAATCAATATTTTGCAGCCACAACACCGCGTAACCTGTTGATTCCAGAGATCAAGCAAAAACGATAGGGGGGGGGTACCCCCCACCCGCGCAGGCTGGATGGCCCGGCGACCGGCCTCCGCGAAGCTGCCTGGAAGCCGCGCTGCTCGTCCCGCTCGCCAGCGTAAATCCGTCAGAATCAACACCGCAAAATACTCCTTGACAACGCCCCGAATCGCTCCTACTCTCAAAACCACTGAGGCGAAGACATGGCGAAAATGGCGACAACCGACGAACACCTCTTCCCCATCCTCGACCACGCACAGTCGCCCACCGGACTCGCCCGTCTCGCCGCCGAAGCCACCCACGCCGACGACGGACACCTCATCGAGTTCAAGGCGCTCCAAACCCGCTCGCTGCTCAACAAGTCCGTCTCCAAACGCCAGCTCTCCCTCGCCTGGTCCATCAACCCCTACCGCGGCTGCGAGTTCGGCTGCAAGTACTGCTACGCCCGCTACACCCACGAGTTTCTCCAGCCCGCGCCCATCGCCGAGGTCCCCAAAGGCACCTACACCGGCGGCCAGCAGCCCTGGGCACTCGCCTTCGAGCGCGAGATCTACCTCAAGGAAAACGCCGCCTGGCTCCTCGAACAGGAGCTACGCACCGTCGGCGCGAACCTCGCCAGACACCACGACGAGATCGCCATCGGCACCGCGACGGACCCCTACCAGCCGATCGAGCGCCGCGTCGGCATCACCCGTTCGCTGCTCGAAGTCTTCGCCAAACAGGAAGGCCTTCGCATCGGCCTCATCACCAAGTCCAACCTCATCACCCGCGACATCGACCTGCTCCGCCAGATCGCCGCGCGCAACACGCTCGTGCTGCACATCACCATCACCACCACCGAAACGGAGCTGGCCCGCAAGCTCGAACCCCGCGCGCCGCGCCCCGATCTCCGCTTCGACGCCGTCCGCAAGCTGCGCGACGCCGACCTCACCGCCGGCGTCCTCTGCTCTCCGCTGCTGCCCGGCATCAACGATACTTTGCAGTCGCTCGACGCCGTTGCGAGCCGTGCTGCCGCAGCGGGTGCCAGCTTCCTGGGAGCCCACCCGCTGTTCTTGAAGTCGTGTTCGCGTCCAACCTGGCTGAGCTTCGTTCGCGAACACTACCCCACCCTCGTCGCCGACTACGAGCGTCGTTACGCCGCAGCCGACTTCGCCTCCGCCGACTACCGCAACAAGATGGCCGGCCGCGTCCAACTCGTCTGCCGCAAACACGGCCTCGCCGAACGCTCCACCGACGCGCTGCTCACCCGCGTCACCGGCCGCAACGCCACAAACCCGCGCAAACCGCCCGCGTCCACTTCACTCGCTCCACCCGCGCAGGCCACGCTCTTCGCCGCCAGCTAGCGGTACAAACCAATCGCCGTCACGCTCGCCGCATACAGCAGCCACGCGCACACCGCAGCCACGCACACTCCCGCTCGCGCCACCCTGCGCCACGCCATCACCGCCACCGGAATCGCCACCGCCGCGGTGATGACATTGCCAATCAGCCCGACTCTGTCGTCGCTCAACCCCGACGTGTAGAGCGGATACAGCAGGCACAGCAGCGCCACCAGGCTCACGCTCTCCGCCACGCGCCGCTGCCCCGCTCGCAGCAGCAGCCACCGCGCCACCGCCATCGCCGCAAACAGCACCATCCAAAGCGCACCCACAAACCAACCCGGCGGAACTCCCGGCAGGGTCCCCTGTGCCGCACGCGTGCTCTGGTTCCAACCCAGCCCGAAGATCAATCCATTCAGCACCAGCGGCAACAGCAGAAACACCGCAAGGTTCGCACCCAGGCTCGACAACACAGCACGTCTCTTATCGCTCACGCAACACGCTCCTTGCAGATACACATACGATGCGCCTCAAGCCCGCAGCAACGCATCAATCTCCGCGCGCTGCGGCATCGAAGGCGCAGTCCCGGCGCGCGTCACCGACAGCCCCGCCGTCGCGCACCCAAACCGCAACGCCTCGCGCAGCGCTCTGCCTTCCAGCAAAGCCGCCGCGAAGCCGCCGCAGAACGCATCGCCCGCGCCGGTCGTCTCCACCACCGGCCCGGCGTTGAACGCCGGCACAAACACCGCAGCCTCATCCTTGGCACACGCCAATGCACCGCGCTCTCCCAGCGTCAGAATCACCGTCTTCGGTCCGCGAGCCAGCAGCGCCCGCGCACACATCTCGGCCTGCTCCAGCGTCTTCACCGGCATCCCCGACAGCAGCTCAGCCTCGCTCTCGTTCGGCACCAGGTAATCCACCAGCGCCAGCATCGCATCGCTCAGCGGCACCGCCGGCGCAGGATTCAGGATCGTCGTTACGCCCGCCGCACGCGCCATCTCCAGCCCGCGCAGCACCGTCTCCAGCGGCAGCTCCAGCTGCAGCAGCAGCACCTTCGGCGCGCGGATCGAATCGGCCATGCGGTCCACATCCGCCGGCATCAGCGTGTAGCACGCGCCAGGCACCACGATGATCGCGTTGTTCCCGGTCGCATCGTCCACCACAATCGCCGCCGAGCCCGTAGGCGTCGCGCAGGTATCCACCAGCGTCGCGTCGATGCCGTCCGCCAACCACGTTGCGCGCGCCAGCTGCCCAAACGCGTCGTCACCCAGCCGCGAAGCCATCCGCACCCGCGCGCCACTGCCCTGCAACGCACGCGCCGCCGCCACCGCCTGGTTCGACCCCTTACCGCCAGGCCCCAGCGCCGACGCGCTGCCCAGCAGCGTCTCGCCCCACACCGGCAGCCGCGCCGCACGAAACGCCACATCCGCCACAAAGCTGCCCAGCACCAGAATCTCGTCCACCCTCACACCTCACCTTCAAACCAGAATCATCTAGCCGACATACGCACGCGCTATCAGCACCAGAGCAAACCCATACGCAACCACCATCGCTGCAAGATAGCCCTTCGCCTTCGCATTCGCGCCCTTGAACTCCCTCCACACCAGCACGCCCCACAGGCACGCCACCAGCGGCGACGCCTGCCCAATCGCATACGAGATCGCCACGCCCACCAGGCTTGCTGCCACAAAGTTGAACACCGTCCCCGTGCCCCAGATCGCTCCGCCCAGCAGCCCCAGCGCGTGGTACTTCATCGGCGCGCGAAAGTAGTCACCCGCCGAAACCGGCTCACCCACCAGCGGCCGCCGCATCAGCACTGTGTTGAATACAAAGCAGCACAGCAGCGCGCCAAAGGTCAGCAGCACCGCCGTTGTATACGGAGTCAACGTGTTCCCTCGCGTCATCGCCCGCGTCACAAACGGCGCAAAGATCCCCATCAGCAGCCCCGACACTACGCAGATCGCCACGCCGCGCCGCGACACATTCGTCTCGCCCGATCGCAGCGCGCCATAACTCTTGCCCACCAGCACCACCGCCACCACCGCCATCGCCACGCCCCCACCCAGCAGCACAGGGTTTCCCCGCGGCTGCAGCGCATAGCTCAGCACCACGCCTTCCACCAGTGCAATTCCAATCGAGATCGGAAACGCTACCGCCAGCCCCACCATCTCAATCCCGGCCACCAGCAGCACATTCGCAATGTTGAAGATAAACCCGCCCAGCGCCGCATACAGCAGGTTGCGCCAATCGGCCGCGTGCAGGTTCGCCACAAACGCTGTCGGCCCGCCCGCAAAGCTGCCCAGCGTCAACGCCAGCACGACCGCGATCCCGAAGATCCCCAGCGCATAGTCCCAGTAGTACAGCTCAAACCGGTAGTTGCGCGTCCCTTTGTACGTGTTCGCGAACGACCCCCAGCACAGCGTGCTGCCAATCGTCATCAGCAGCGCTACAGCAAACGTCGTCGGAACAAACATCCACAGCCCTCCCTCGCACACTTCAGGTCGCAGTCAAGCCTGTAATTATGCAGTGTGCACTGCGCTTTGGTACAGCACCGAATCCTCGCCCCGCGATTCCCCGCCACAAACAAAAAGGCTGGAGACGCGTATCGCGCACTCCAGCCTTCTCTCGTTCCTGCAACTCTTACGCTACGACATCAATGCCCATCGAGCGCGCCGTGCCGCGAATCGTCTTCGCCGCCGCCTCGACCGTGTTCGCATTCATGTCCGGCATCTTCACCTTGGCGATCTCCAGGATCTGCTTCTCGGTGACCTTGCCCTTCTTGTCCTTGTTCGGTGTGCCCGAACCCTTCTCAATGCCCGCCGCCTTCAGCAGCAGCACCGGCGCCGGAGGCGTCTTCGTGATGAAGCTGAACGTGCGGTCCGCGTACACGGTGATGACGACCGGAACCGTCATGCCCGCAACCGCCGGGTCCTTGCTCGTGCGCTCGTTGAACTGCTTGCAGAACTCCATGATGTTGACCTGCGCCTGACCCAGCGCGGGGCCTACCGGCGGTGCCGGCGTCGCCTTGCCGGCCGTGATCTGGAGCTTGACATACCCTGTAATCTTCTTCGGTGCCATGTGCGTAATCCTTCTAAGTGTTGCGGGCAGCTATCCAATGCCGCGCATGAATTTGTACTTCTGCTACAGGGGAGTTAGAAGGTCGGGCGAAGCTTCCCGGCTGTGTCTCCCTAAACTTTTCGCGCAGCGTAGATGAGGTTGCCCTGTTCCCTGCGCCCTGCGTTCCTACTCTTCTGACTTCTCGACGTTTGCGAACGAAACCTCTCGGCCTTCCGAAGATCGACACCATCACCTTCAGCGTCTGCTTGTCTTCGTTCACGTCGTCCACTGCGCCGTTGAAGTTTGTGAACGGTCCATCCGTAATCCGAACCTGCTCGCCCTTGGCAAACTTCAGCTTGAGCTTCGGCTTCTCCTTGGTCACATCGCTGCGGTTCAGCATCGCGTTGACCTCGGCCTCGCTCAGCGCGTTGGGCTGGTCGCCGGTCTGCAGGAAGCCCGTCACACGAGGCGTGTTCTTCACCACGTGCCAAAGCTCGTTGTCCAGCGCCATCTCCACAAACACGTAGCCCGGCAGAAACACACGATCAATCGTGTACTTCTTGCCATTGCGCATCTCGGTCGTTGGCTCCGTCGGAATCTCGATGCGGCCCACGCGATCTTCCAGGTGGTAGGCCCGAACCCGGCTCTCCAGTGACTCCTTCACCTTGCGCTCAAACCCCGAGTACGCGTGAATGATGTACCACTTGAAGTTCTCGTTTACCGGCGCAGCTTCCGCCACCGCTTCCACCGCGGCCTCTTCGGTCGGCACAGGAATGCCTTCACCCTCGACCGACTCGGTCATCAGCTGCTCTGCTTCGAGATTCTCGTTCATCAACTCGTCTGACATAATTTCGCTCTTCACCTTTGTGCTTCGACGCAGCGAAGCAGGGAATCTGCTGCCTGCGCTTTAGTGCTTGGTCACGTGCAGAAACCACTTGTCCAGGCTGTTGCCAATCACAAAGTCCACCAGCGCAAAGTACCCGGCGAACAGAAACACCGTCACCAGCACCACGATCGTGGTCGACTGCACCTCGGTGCGCGACGGCGCCGTCACCTTGTGCATCTCCTGACGCGTGTCCTTGAAGAACTCCAGCAGGCGCTCTACACTGCCCGTCGCACGTTGTACCGGGGTTGTCGGCTCGTTGGTTTCGATAGCGGTTGACATACTGCGCTCCTGAACTTCTACACCAGCCAGCGGCTGGGCTTACTGCCGGCATCACGTACCGCAACGCCGTCCAACTTGGGGCCCTGCTTGACTCCAGTCCGTACAGCGACCGGAGAAGATATGGCGGGGGAGCTCGGATTCGAACCGAGAAGTTCGGTTTTGGAGACCGACAGTTTAACCGTTGAGCTTACTCCCCCGATCAGGAGTCCGTTCTCCGTTCGCTTCTTCAACCGCGAACGGAGAACGGTTCGCTCACAAACTATTTGGTCTCTTTGTGCGGCGTGTGCTTGCGGCACGTGTTGCAGAACTTCTTGAACTCCAGCCGACCCGTCGTCGTCTTCTTGTTCTTGGTCGTTGAGTAGTTGCGGTTCTTGCAATCAGGGCACTGCAGGGTTACGATCTCGCGCATTGGATACTTCCTCTCTGGTTTGGCTCACCACCTCGGTGAGCAAGCAGCTTGCCGGTCTTGCAACCGACACGCCGCGACGCAGGGCTTATGGGCCCCTGCTGCCCTGTTCCTGAACTGTTAGTGCGGAATAGTCGAGCGGTCAGGCACACGCTCTCCCACCTTCATTATCCACGAAAACCGCAAAGAGGGGAAGCCCCGACATGTCCAGACTCACCTCCCCGCCTTCACATGCACCACCACCCGCCGATAGCTCGTCAGCGCCGGCGTTCCATCGTCCGTCACGGCCAGGATGATGTGCGCGTCTCCGTCGCCCTGGCACGGCATCAGCTTCGGCAGCCACGTCGCAGTGCACGCACTCACCGGCGTCACCGTCACCCGCGACGTATCCGCGCCCTCCAACCGCACCACCGCCGGCGACCCGCTCGCCGCCCCGGCCTCGCCATACTCGAACCACGCATACTTCAACGTCTGCCCTGCATCGCGGTCATGGCTCCCCGCCGCATCCAGCACCAGCGGCTGCCCCACCGCCGCATCCAACTCCATCGTCTCGTGCCCCGCAACACCGTTCACCACCAGCTCCGGCTCGTGGTTCGCGTGCGCAAAGTCCTTCACCGTCCAGTCCATCCGCGCCGCAAAGTCGTTCTGGAACGCGTCCCGCCAACGCCACACCGTCGCCTGGTCGCTGGTATGCTCCCGCCCGTCCACGCCCACCACCGTGTCGGACGACGTCACGCGCGAAAACGAGTCTCCGCCCTGCGTCCAGATCGCGTGCGTCTCCCCGTACGGCCGCAGGTACAGATACCGCCCTCCCCATCCGCCCCAGTCCGGCCGCTGATACCCGTTCAGCCCATTCCCAATCAGGTTCAGATACGCCGATGTGTCGCCCTCCATGATGAACAGAAACCGCGGATAGTGCTTCCCATAGCTGCCCTTACTGCGCACATTCGCATCCAGCCACTCGTTGGTCACCACCGACGTGTCCGCGCCCTCGCACGCATGGGGCTGCGCCACCGCCGTCGGTCCGCCGTTGCGGTAGTACGCGTCGCCGCTGATCCCCGTCCACGTCGCATACGCATAGCTACTCCCGTCCGGGTTCGACGGCTGCACCACATAGAACAGCTCCGGAAACTCCCTCCGAATCCACGGCCCTGCGTCGTCCTGGTCGCTGATCGACATCACCCGCAGCTTGCTCACAAACGTCTTCACCTGCTCCGGCGACCGCGTCGCCCGCACCGAAATCAGCGCCTGCGCCAGCGTATTTGCGCCTCCCCAGATCGAGATCCACAGCGGCCGCGCATCCTCCCGATCCACGGCGCGCACAATCTCCGCCGCGCCCGCCGAATCCTTCCCCGCCCCTGTCGCCGCCATCCCATACCCCGGCTGCCCGGTCGCAATCACGCCGTCCAGCGCAGCCGCCTCCGGCCATCCGCTCGCATGTTGCTGCAGGTTCCCGCGCACCTCGCCGTATGCCTTCACCAGCTCGTGCATCGTCTCCGCGTGCGTCGCCGTCTTCTGCCACGTCGAGGTCGCCGCCACCAGGCCCTCAATCTCCATCTCGTTCGAGTACAGCAGCAGCCGCAGCAGCGACATCTGGTCATCCGGCTCATTGCCGATATCGCTGATCACCAGCACCCGCGGCCGCTCCACAAACGCATCCGGCCGTGCCACCACCGACCGCTGCTGCGCCCAGCCGTTCAACGCCACACCGCACATCGCCGCACTCGCCAACCAACGTCGCACAATGCCTCCTCGCAGTCCAAAACACCGCACCCCACCATACCGCAAAACAAAAGCGGCGAGCCGAAGCCCGCCGCCTTGTCTTGTCTCACGTTCTGGCTTTGCACGCGCGAAGCGCGTCTCCCGCCGCCACGCAGTGGCTACTTGATGATCTCGGAGATCGTACCTGCGCCCACGGTGCGTCCACCCTCACGGATGGCGAAGCGCAGACCCTTCTCCATGGCCACCGGCGTATGCAGCGTGATGTCCAGCGCGATGTTATCGCCCGGCATACACATCTCCGTACCCTCCGGCAGCTTCGCCGAGCCCGTCACGTCCGTGGTCCGGAAGTAGAACTGCGGACGATAGCCGTTGAAGAACGGCGTATGACGGCCGCCCTCTTCCTTGCTCAGCACATACACTTCGCCCTTGAACTGCGTGTGCGGCTTGATCGATCCGGGCTTGGCCAGCACCTGGCCGCGCTCCACATCTTCCTTCGCAATGCCGCGCAGCAGCAGGCCCGCGTTGTCGCCCGCCAGACCTTCGTCCAGCTGCTTCTTGAACATCTCCACGCCCGTCACAACCGTGTTCTGCGTGTCGCGGAACCCGACGATCTCCGCCGGCTCGCCGACCTTGATCTTGCCACGCTCGATACGGCCGGTCACAACCGTGCCACGACCCGAGATCGAGAAGATGTCCTCGATCGGCATCAGGAACGGCAGGTCCACCGCGCGCTCCGGCTGCGGAATGAACTTGTCCACCGCATCCATCAGCTCGTCGATCTTGGCCTCCCACTGCGCCTCACCGTTCAACGCGCCCAGCGCGCTGCCGCGGATGATCGGCGTGTCGTCGCCCGGGTAGTCGTACTTGCTCAGCAGCTCGCGGACTTCCATCTCCACCAGCTCGATCAGCTCAGGGTCTTCCACCGCATCGCACTTGTTCAGGAACACCACGATGAACGGAACGCCAACCTGGCGCGCCAGCAGCACGTGCTCCTTGGTCTGCGGCATCGGGCCGTCGGTCGCGGCCACCACGAGAATCGCGCCGTCCATCTGCGCCGCACCCGTGATCATGTTCTTGATGTAATCGGCGTGGCCCGGGCAATCGACGTGCGCGTAGTGACGGTTCGCCGTCTCGTACTCCACGTGCGAGGTCGAGATCGTGATGCCGCGCTCGCGCTCCTCAGGAGCGTTGTCGATCGTGTCAAACGAGCGGAACGTGTTGTGCGGGTTGTGCTTGGACAACACCTTCGTGATCGCCGCCGTCAACGTCGTCTTGCCATGATCGATGTGCCCGATCGTTCCAATGTTTACGTGCGGCTTGCTCCGGTCAAACTTTTCCTTCGCCATGACTTTATCTCCGTAACGCTGTGTCATTCCCGCAGGAAACCTGCGTTTGGTTCTTGTTCTGCGCGCGCCGGGCAAACATCCCCGGCTCCAGCACGCGGCTTACGTGGTGCAAAACTTTACTGCGCCAAAGGTCTTACTTGTCCTTGGCTCCGGCAACCTTCGCGATGATCTCGTCGGAGACCGAGCGGGGCGCCTCTTCGTACTGCTTGAACTCCATCGAGAAGTTCGCACGGCCCTGCGTCGAACCGCGCATCGCCGTCGCATAGCCGAACATCGTCGACAGCGGCACCGTCGCCTTGATCGCCTGCACTCCGCCGACCATCTCCATGCCTTCGATACGGCCGCGGCGCGAGTTCAGATCGCCGATGATCGTACCCATGTACTCCTCGGGCACGGTCACTTCGACCGCCATCACCGGCTCCAGCAGTACCGGCTTGGCCTTGCGAGCGGCTTCCTTGAACGCCATCGAACCGGCGATCTTGAACGCCATTTCGTTCGAGTCGACATCGTGGTAGCTGCCGTCGTACAGGCTCACCTTGATGTCCACCATCTCGTACCCGGCCAGCACGCCGCCCAGCAGCGCTTCCTGGATGCCCTGGTCGATCGGCTTGATGTACTCCTTGGGAATCGTGCCGCCCTTGGTGTCGTTGGAGAACTCGTAGCCCTTGCCCGGCTCGTTCGGCTCAATGCGAATCTTCGCGTGGCCGTAGTTACCCGAACCACCCGTCTGACGGATGTACTTGCCCTCAGCCTCGGCCTTGGCGCGAATCGTCTCGCGGTAGTTCACCTGCGGCTTGCCGACGTTCGCCTCCACCTTGTACTCGCGCATCATGCGATCCACGATGATCTCAAGGTGCAGCTCGCCCATGCCGGAGATGATCGTCTGGCCGTTCGTGATGTCCGTGCGAACCTTGAACGTGGGGTCTTCCTGCGCGAGCTTGGCCAGCGCCATGCCCATCTTTTCCTGGTCGACCTTGGTCTTCGGCTCGACCGCGACTTCGATCACCGGCGCCGGGAAGTCGATCGACTCCAGCAGAATCGGTGCCTTCTCGCTGCAGATGGTGTCGCCCGTGTTCAGGTTCTTCAGGCCCACCGCCGCGCAGATGTCGCCGGCCATGATCTCCGTAATCTCTTCGCGCTTGTTCGCGTGCATCTTCAGCAGACGGCCAATGCGCTCCGTCTTGCCCGTGCGCGGATTCAGCACCGAGTCGCCCGTCTTCAGGATGCCCGAGTAGATGCGGATGAAGATCAGCTGACCGACAAACGGGTCAGTCATAATCTTGAAGCCCAGCGCAGCCAGCGGCTCGGTATCGTCAGCATGACGCACCAGCTTGGTCTCCGGCTCGCCCGGCTCCGTGCCTTCAATCGCCGGCACATCCAGCGGGCTCGGCAGGTACTCCACCACCGCGTCCAGCAGCGTCTGCACGCCCTTGTTCTTGAACGAAGATCCACACAGCACCGGGAAGATCTGCATCGCGATCGTCGCCTTGCGGATCGCCCGCTTCAGCTCCGGAATCGTGATCTCTTCGCCTTCAAGGTACTTGTGCATCACCTCTTCATCGGAGTCGGCGACGGCTTCGATCAGCTCTGTCCGCAGCTTCTCAGCCTTCTCCCTCAGCGCGGCGGGAACCTCTTCCACGTCGTACTTCGCGCCCATGGTCTCGTCGTGCCACAGGATGCCCTTCATCTCCACCAGGTCCACGACGCCGGCAAACTTCGCCTCTTCGCCGATAGGAATCTGGATCGGAATGGCCTTCGCGCCGAGACGCGCTACCAGCGTGCTGGTCGCGTACTCGAAGTTCGCGCCTGCCTTGTCCATCTTGTTGATGAAGCAGATGCGCGGCACCTTGTACTTGTTCGCCTGCCGCCACACCGTCTCCGACTGCGGCTGCACACCCTGCACCGAATCGAAGCACGCGCACGCGCCGTCCAGCACGCGCAGCGAGCGCTCCACCTCGGCCGTGAAGTCCACGTGGCCGGGCGTGTCGATGATGTTGATGCGGATGCCGTTCCACGTGCAGGTGGTCGCAGCCGAGGTGATCGTGATGCCACGCTCCTGCTCCTGCTCCATCCAGTCCATGGTGGCTGTGCCCTCGTGCACCTCACCGATACGGTGGTTCACACCCGTATAGAAGAGGATGCGCTCGGTCGTCGTCGTCTTGCCGGCGTCGATGTGAGCCATAATCCCGATGTTCCGGCATTTTGCGAGAGGTACTGTGCGTGCCACTTTGAATCCTTCTGCAGGCCTGCAGCCTGCGGCTGGAGCTTTCAGCGTTTAGCCTCTAGCTCCTCGTTGTTTTGTCAGCCGCTGTTCTTAGCTGGAAGCTAGGAGCCAGCGGCTAGAAGCTGCCCTTCATTACCAGCGGTAGTGAGCGAACGCCTTGTTCGCTTCTGCCATGCGATGAACGTCTTCCTTCTTCTTCATCGCGGCGCCACGGCCATTGGCGGCGTCCAGCAGCTCGGCGGTCAGCTTCTCCACCATGCCCTTTTCGCCACGGCTGCGGCCATAGCTCACCAGCCAGCGAATCGCCAGCGACGTGCGGCGCTCCGGGTTCACTTCGATCGGCACCTGGTAGTTCGCACCGCCCACGCGGCGGCTCTTCACTTCCAGCATCGGCTTCACATTCTCCACGGCCTTCTTGAACAGCTTCAGCGCGTCGTCTCCGCCGCCCTTCGCCTCCAGGTTGGTCATCGCGGCATAGAAGATGCCCTGCGCGGTCGACTTCTTGCCGCCCCACATCATGCTGTTGACGAACTTCGTTACCAGCGTCGACTGATAGATCGGGTCGGCGGCTACTTCACGCTTTGCTACAAAACCTTTACGCGGCATACTCTCTCTTTTCTTCTTCCCCCAGCGCGGTCAACCTCTCACGCATCTGGGCTTGTATTGGACAACGAGTAAATCTTGTCATTCCGCAGCGGAGCGGAGGAATCTGCATCCCCCCGCCCGCCGCAAACCTCTTACTTGGCAGCAGCCTTCGGCCGCTTCGCGCCGTACTTCGAACGGCTCTGCATCCGCTTGGCCACGCCAACCGAATCCAGCGTGCCGCGCACCACGTGGTAGCGAACACCCGGCAGATCCTTCACACGGCCGCCGCGGATCAGCACAATCGAGTGCTCCTGCAGGTTGTGGCCGATGCCCGGGATGTACGTCGTCACTTCAATGCCGTTGGTCAGGCGAACACGCGCAACCTTGCGCAGCGCCGAGTTCGGCTTCTTCGGGGTCTGCGTGTACACGCGGGTGCAGACGCCGCGACGCTGCGGCGAACCCTGCAGCGCAGGCGAGGCGGTCTTGTAACGGGTCGGCGTACGGCCCTGCTTCACGAGCTGATGAAATGTAGGCACTTCTAAAACCTCTTCCCTTTTGCAACTCCGGCCATGCGACCGGGCTTCCGATTTCTCTCTCGAACGCGGCGCAGGGCAGCTCCTCTCGCGCTACTTCCATGCAAACGCACAGAAGGCGGAGCCCGCATAGCTTTCCTATCGAAAAGCCCGCAGCTCCGGCGAAGTTCTGAATCCTGCGCGCGGCCGCAAACACTGACTGCGCGTACTGCATACAACAGGCAACAACACTCAAGGCGATGAACAGTCGACGGTGGCTGATGCCTGAACGTTTTCGTCCGGATCAACTCCGTTTCGCGCTGTTTCGGCCCGCATAGCCCGTCCTCATGGGGTCCCGCCTTGAGTGCGGCGGGGAGAAGGGTGTCGCAGGCGCGATAGACAAGGCCGCAGTTTGTAGTCTCCCAAAATCCACTTGGGATGCTTCACTCCCAACGCTCAGGGAGCCTGCGGAACATCTCTTGTATCCAGTGTAGTGCGGGGTTTCATGCTGCAATCCCCGGCAACTAAGCCTCATCCAGACGGCAGTGCCTCTTCATGACGACACGTTCCGGATACTCGCGGAACCTTCTAACAGTACCAAGAAGCGAATGGAGCGTCAAGCATTTGGGCCGCGAAACCGGCAATTCCGCCCCGCCTGCCACACTTCCAGTGCAAGACTTGGAGTGCTAACCTCGCCGTGACCGGGTACCTTGAACTATGCACACGCCCCCGCCCAGCGGCCCAACCGCGCCCGACCCCTTCGCCGACGCCGTCCGCAACGCCCTCGCCACCGAGCACCGCCACCTCGCCCAAACCTCCGGCCTAGCCACCAAGTACCCCGCCGACATCGCCCCCTTCGCGGTCATCACGGCCAACAGTCCAGAGGCGCTGATCGATCTCCGCGCCCTCCTCGCCCCCGGCGAGCACACCTGGCTCATGCACCACACCCCGCCCGCCGTCCCCGGCCTCGCGCATGACACCTCCATCGCCTGCCTGCAGATGCTCTACCCCCGCGAGCGGCCACTCCCGGAAGCCAAACAGGAAGCCCCCGTCCTCCCGCTGCACAGCGCCCACGCCGCCGAGATGCTCGCCCTCACCGACATCGCCTTCCCCGGCTTCTTCCGCCCGCGCACCCACGTCATGGG
>JAJZFE010000266.1 GCA_021798655.1 Acidobacteriota bacterium
CGGGATGGGCGGGGCGGGATTTCCGACGCACATCAAGTGGGACGGCTGCCGCAAGAGCCGCGGCGCGAAGAAGTACGTGGTATGCAACGCCGATGAGAGCGAGCCGGGAACGATCAAGGACCGCTTCATCCTGCAGTACCTGCCGCACATGGTCATTGAAGGGATGATGGTGTGCGGCGCAATTGTGGGCGCGACCTATGGCTACCTGTACATTCGCCACGAGTACGAGCTGCAGGCGCAGATTCTGCGCGACGAGATCGAACGCGCGCGGTCGCTGGGGCTGCTGGGGAAGAACATCCTGGGCTCGGGGATCGACTATGACATGGAGGTGTTCGTCTCGCCGGGGGGGTACATCTGCGGCGAGGAGACGGCGCTCATGGAGGCGATCGAGGGGCATCGCTCGGAGCCGCGGAACAAGCCGCCGCGGACGATCAACTCGGGGCTGTGGAAGTCGCCGACGGCGCTGAATAACGTGGAGACGTTTCTGCACGCGATCACGATCCTGGGCAAGGGCGGCGAGTGGTACAAGGGCTATGGCCTGCCGGGTTCGCCGGGGGTGAAGTTCGTCGGCGTGACGGGGCATGTGACCAAGCCCGGCGTCTTCGAGGTGCCGATGGGGGTGAGCTATCGGCAGCTGATCTACGAGTATGCGGGCGGGCCGCCGGAGGGGCGCGCGGTGGTGGGGTTTGCGCCGTCGGGGCCGTCGTCGGGGTATCTGTCGGCGGAGATGCTGGACCTGCCGCTGGACTGGGACAAGGTGAAGGCCGCGGGGTCGATGCTGGGTTCGGGCGCGGTGGTGGTGTGCGCGGACAACGCCTGCATGTTAGACATGGCGCTGACCTCGGTGCGGTTCTTTCGCAATGAGAGCTGCGGCAAGTGCACGCCGTGCCGGATTGGCACGCAGAAGCTGGTGGACCTGCTGGAGCTGTGGACGAGCGGAACGGTGCGCGAGGGCGATCAGGCGATGCTGAAAGACCTCTCGGCGGTGCTGCGGATGACATCGATCTGTGGGCTGGGGCAGATTGCGCCGGCACCGATCCAGAGCGTCGTGAAGAACTTTCCTGCGTTGATGAAGGAGCATCTGGAAGACCGTTACTGTCGCGCGGGCATCTGCTTTGGAGGTGCGCGATGAGTGAGCATGAGAGTGCACACGAGCTGATGACCGTGACCATCGACGGGCACGAGGTGCAGGTGCCGCATGGGACGACGGTGTTCGACGCGGCGCGGCTGGCGGGCGTGTATATCCCGACGCTGTGCCACCAGCAGAACCAGACGCCGGTGGCGGTGTGCCGGGTGTGCGTGGTGGATACCGGCGAGCGCGCCCTGCAGGCGGCGTGCATCTTCAAGGCCGAGCCGGGCATGGTGGTGAAGACGGACAGCGAGCCGATCCAGGCGGTGCGGAAGACGCTGTATGAGCTGATGCTGAGCGACCATCCTGCACCGTGTCTGCGACAGCAGCAGAGCGGCGATTGCGAGCTGGAGACGCAGGCCGCGAACGTTGGCGTGACGAGTACACGGTTTGCCAAACGCGCGGTGCCGGTGCTGGCGGCCGATGATTCTTCGCCGTCGATCCATGTGGACTTTTCGGCGTGCATCCTGTGCGATCGTTGCATCCGCGGATGTGCCGAGATTCGCAACAACAACGTGATCGCGCGGCAGGGCAAAGGATACTTTGCCGCGATCGGGTTTGATGCGAATCAGCCGATGGGCAACAGCAGCTGTGTGAGTTGCGGTGAGTGCATGGTGAGCTGCCCGACAGGCGCGCTGACCAACAAACGCGTACTGGGGCAGGGGCGGCTGTATCCCGAGGACACGCCGGGCGTGTACGACGTGGAGACTGAAGAGCTGCTGGCGCTGCCGGTGTTCAAGGGCGTGTCGGGCACGTTCCTGGAGCTGAACGAAGGCAGCGTGGTGAAGCGGGTGTATCGCGCGGGCGAGACGATTGTGCGCGAGGGCGAGAACGGATCGACGGCGTTCTACATCCTGGACGGCGACGTGGATGTGTTCATCAACGCGCCGCGCGAGCATGTGGCGACGCAGCAGGCTGCGCCGGGTTTCTTTACGAAGATGCGTTCGCGGCTGATGCCGAAGACGCGCCAGCCGCGCGAAGAAGAGCGCAGCACGCCGTCGCACATCCGCATCGATGCGCCGGTGGACCTGCCGTATGACAACCCGATCGCACAGCTGCACGCGGGCGACCTGTTCGGTGAGATGACGTGCATGAGCTTCTATCCGCGGTCGGCGACGGTGCGGGCCAAGACCGATTGCGTGATGCTGGAGATGCTGCGCAACGTGTTGGACGTGATGCAGAAGAACAAGACGTTCCGCGCGCAGCTGGAAGCAAACTACAGAGGCCGCGCGCTGGGAACCCACCTGCGCAGCGTGCCGATCTTCAACGCGATCACGGAAGACTTTGTGGATGTGCTGCGCGATCGCGTGGAGCTGGTGCGGTATGCGCCGGGCGAGGTGATCTGCGAAGAGGGCGCGGTGGCGGACGCGTTCTTCCTGGTGCGGATCGGGTTTGTGAAGGTGTCACAGCGACGAGGCAAGGACGACCTGGTGCTGGCCTATCTGCCGCGCGGCGGATACTTCGGCGAGATGGGGCTGATGGAGGGCGGAGTGCGCACGGCGACGTGCGTGGCGCTGGACCACGTGGAGCTGGTGCGGATCAACGCGCCGGACTTCCACGAGATGCTGGACCGCTTCCCGGAGGTGCGCGCGCACATCGAGTACACGGTGGAGCAGCGGCGGCGCGAGAACGAGCTGCAACATACGCGTGCCAGCCAGCGCGACGTGGCTACGCCGCTGGGGCAGTTTCTGGAGCAGGGGTTGATGGACGCGCAGAGCCTGCTGGTGCTCGATTTGGAGAAGTGCACACGCTGCGACCAGTGCGTGAAAGCCTGTGCGGACGCGCACGACGGCGTGACGCGGCTGTTGCGCGATGGGGTGCGGTTTGAGAACTACCTGGTGGCAACGAGCTGCAGGCAGTGCCGCGATCCGCGGTGCATGATCGGGTGCCCGGTGGGTTCGATCCGGCGAAGAAATTCGCTGGAGGTGATTATCGAGGACTGGTGCGTGGGCTGCGGGCTCTGCGCGTCGAACTGTCCGTACGGCAACATTACCGTGCAGGAGTTTGACCAGAGCGGCAACGCGGTGGCGCTACGCGATGTGCAGGGCGACAAGGACTACAGCAACAGCGGCAAGGTGCGGAAGGCGACGAGCTGCGACCTGTGCCATGACCTGGCCGAGCCGAGCTGCGTGTATGCGTGTCCGCACGATGCAGCGCACCGCGTGAAACCGAACGAGTTTTTTGCGAAGGTGTTGGGCGTGGACCTCGATGGTGAAGCAGCGTTTGTCGGGAAGAACAGGTAAGGCAGGGAACAGGGAGTAGGACGAGCGGATGCGGATTGACGAGACACATAAGCCGTGGATGATTGCGACCGTCGCCGCTGTGGTGGTGGGGGCGGCGGTGTATGTGCCGTATGCGGTGATGACGCCGGTGCCTGGCGGCGGCACGGCGGTGGGGCTGGTGTTCGGGTCGATTGCGTTGGGGCTGATGCTGTTCGCCGCGCTTCTGAGCCTGCGCAAGCGGTTTCCGATCTGGCGGATCGGGCGGACGAAGATATGGATGCGCGCGCACCTGTGGCTGGGGTTTCTGGCGCTGCCGATGGTGCTGTATCACGCGGCATTCCATGCGCGCGGCACGCTGACGGCGGTGTTGATGTGGCTGACGGTGATTGTGGTGGCGAGCGGGATTGTGGGCGCGTGGCTGCAGCATACGCTGCCGACGCGGATGTTTCGTGAGGTGCCGTTTGAGACGATCTACGACCAGATTCCGGTGATCTGCGCGCAGCTGGTG
>JAJZFE010000422.1 GCA_021798655.1 Acidobacteriota bacterium
GGCCACCTGCTGGATGGCCACCGAACGCGGGTAGGTTACGTTGCCGGCGAAGGAGAGGTAGAAGCCGAGGTCGAGCGACGCCTGCGCCTGCTGCTCGGTGCCGGAGAAGCAGTGCATGATGCCGGGCAGGCCGTGGGGCTGCCAGTGCTCGGCGAGCAGGCGCAGCAGGTCGTCCCAGGCGTCGGCTGGTTCGTACTTGGCCTTGGCCTGCGGCGTGGCCAGCTCTGATGTGCGGCAGTGGATGGTGATGGGCTTGCGCGCGGCGGCGGCGATCTGCAGCTGGGCGATGAAGGCGGCCTGCTGCGTGGGGATGTCGGGGTTGTCGAGGTGGTAGTAGTCGAGGCCTATCTCGCCGACGGCGAGGCAGCGGGGCTGCGCTGTCAGGGCGGTGAGTTTGGCGAGGTTCGCTGCGGTGGCCTGGTGAGCCTCCTGCGGGTGGATGCCGGCGGTGGCCCAAACCTGTGTTCCGCTGGTTGGACTTTGGTTGGCGATGTCGAGCGCGCGGTGCATGGTGTCGGGCCCGTCGCCGATGCCGATGGCGAGCAGCGTGGTGACGCCGGCAGCGGCGGCGTTGGCGAGGACCTGCGGGAGGTCTTCGTAGTTGTCGAGATGGCAGTGGCTGTCGATGAGCATGGCGCGGTTTCGGACCAGGTACCCCACCCCTGGTTTGGGTGTCAAAGTCTTCAAAAATATAGGGTTAGCTTTGGACTTGGCAAGAGCGGCTCGTCGGCTTGCAGCAGCGATGACTCCGGGGGAGACGAGGGTGGCTGCTGGTTGGGGCGAGTTGTTGTTGCCGGTTCCTCTAGTTTTATTGTACCGGATTGCAGGCAGGAATCATTTTCGCGCAAGTGGTTGAGGGGCGATGGATTAGGGGCGAGGGGGGCTTGACAGGTTTTGCGCGGGAGGCTGGAGGGCGTGGTCGTGGATGCGGAAGACGGCGGGCCGAGGTACGATGGCTGCGTTCGGTCGTTGAAGGGAGGAGGCGCGGTGATGGACGGAATGAATCGGCGAGAGGTGCTGACGGGGCTGGCGGCCATGGCGGCGCTGGCAGCGACGCAGGCAGAGGCGCAGGCAGGGCGTGGAACGGGTGCGGCGGGCGGGGAGGACCTGTCGCGGTCGCGGGTGTTCCGGTTCAGCGAGATGGTGGAGAAGCCGTCGGCCAACGGTGGATGGAGCCGCGCGGTGACGAAGGGGACGCTGCCGACGGGGGAGTTTGTCGAGGTGCACGAGACGATGCTGCCGCCGGGGCAGATGCCGCATCCGCCGCACCGGCATCCGAACTCGGAGTTCATCCTGATCCGCGAAGGGAAGCTGCAGCACCTGGGCGAGGACGTGGCGGAGGATGGGCCGGAGGCACGGCCGATCGTGGCCGGGGACGTCATCTTCAACGGGTCGAACCGGCTGCATGGGCTGAAGAATATCGGTACTACGAATGCGCTGTACTTTGTGGTGAGCGTGAGCAAGCAGCTTGGTTAGGAAGCAGGAAGCAGGAAGCAGGAAGCAGGGAGTAGTGAGTAGGGAGTAGGAAGCAGGAGAGGAGGTTGTGGTGAATCGACGTGAGGTGGTGGTGGGGATGGTGGCGCTGGCGGCGGGAGTTGCGGCGCAGGGACAGAATCAAACGCAGGATGCTTCGGAGGCGGGCACGGTGCTGGCGACGGGGGACTTTGCGGAGGGATCGCGGGTGTTCAAGCTGAGTGAGGCGAAGCGGACCGTGGCGGCGAACGGGGCGGAGCGGCTGAGCGGGTTCCACGGGACGATCCGCAGCGGCGAGGCGGTGGGGATGCACGAGAGCTGGACGCCGCCGGACGCCGCCGCGCCGGCGCTGCATGTGATCCATCACACGGAGATGATCGCGGTGCTGGAGGGCGAGGTGGAGTTCGTCCACGACGGCAGGACGGAGCACGCGGCGGCGGGCGACGTGATCTACGTGGCCAGCGGGACGAACCACTTCATCCGGAATGCAGGCAGGCAGACGGCGCGATACATGGTGTTCGCGGTGGGCGGAGATGCGCGTTGAGGCAGCTTCTAGCTGCTCGATAGAGCGCTTTTCCATCAGGTGTAGTCGCCGCCCGAGATGCAGATTCCTCCGCTTCGCTGCGGAATGACAAATCATGAAGATCGCTGGCGACTACATCTGCGAGGAAAATGCTTCAAAGGCTATCGCGCTTTCCCATCAGGTGTCGTCGCCGGCCAGGATGCAGATTCCTCCGCTTCGCTGCGGAATGACGAGTCATGAAGATTGCTGGCGACCACACCTGAGAGGGAACGGCTCTAACACTACGTTCGCAGCCCACCCGCTGCGCTGCGTAAGCTCTTGAAAAGGAATGGCGTCCCCGACGGGATTCGAACCCGTGTTACCGCCGTGAAAGGGCGATGTCCTGACCACTGGACGACGGGGACGCAGAGAGCGTGAAGCCACTCGCTCATTTTCAAGGCTAACAACTGCCTGTCTGCCTGTCAAAGTTTGCAGGGGGCAGCCGCAGCGTTCGGGGGGATTTCAAGTGAACAGGCGACCGGAACGGACGTGACGGCGTACATCGGCATACTGCAGCAGGATGTAGTGGTCGGTCATGCCGGCGATGTAGTCGGCGACCACTCGCACCAGGCCCTCCGATTCGATGTCTGCGATGTAGGAGTCGGGCAGGGTCTGCGGCTCATCGAGCCAGAAGCGGAAGAGCTCGGTGACAACCTCCTCCGCCTTGGAGTGCTCCAGCTCCAGCGCAGGGCAGGTGTAGAGCGTGTCGTACAGATATCGCTTCTCTTCCAGGCGCTGCGCTTCAGCCTGAGGCGAGAAGATGGCGACGCGGTGGTCGAGTGCCCGAATCTCCTCCAGAGAGCTGGCTCCAGCCTGAGCGACGTTGCTCGCCGTGGTGCGAATCAGGTCCAGCGTGAGCGACTTCTGCATGGCCTGCAGCGCATCGTGGAAGATGTACTTCTCCTCGGCCGCAGGATGCGCTGCAGCGACGACCTCATAGCTGTGGCGCAGCAGGCTGACATGCTCGCGAATGTGGGCGATCTCAAGGTGCCCGGAGTCGACACCGTCGTCCAGGTCCGCGGTCAGGTAGGCAATCTCGTCGGCGAGGTCGATGATCTGCGCCTCAAGCGGCGGGCGCTCGTCCAGAAAGTAGGCGGCAAGCTCGGGGTAGCTGGCCACGCTGTAGTCGCGGGAGTGCTTGATGATGCCTTCGCGAGTACCCAGCGTCAGGTTCAGCCCGCGATGCCCGGCGTACCGCTGCTCGAACCTCTCGACGATACGAAGGGCGTGGAGGTTGTGGTCGAACCTCATGCCGTGCTGCTGGAGGCAGGCATCGAGAGCCCGCTCGCCGGCGTGGCCGAAGGGTGGGTGCCCGATGTCATGGACGAGCGCAAGCGTTTCAGCGAGGTCGATGTTCAGCCCAAGCGTGGATGCGACCTGGCGCGCTACCTGGGCGACTTCGATGGTGTGTGTGAGCCGGCTGCGAAAGTGGTCCGAGGCGCGGCTGGTAAATACCTGCGTCTTTCCGGCCAGACGCCTGAACGCGCGCGATTGCACGACACGGTCGCGGTCGCGCTCGAACGCGAGGCTGTCGGCGCCGACGGGTGCGGGATACGCACGCTGGGCCAACCGATGTTGCGCTTCGCCAAAGACACTGCAGGCAGAAAGGTTCTCACTCATTCCTTATGAGTGTAGCGTGAAGGCGCGTCACTGTAAGCGGTCGAAGGCTCAGGGTTTGGTGGTGGTGCTTGGTGCCGGACTGGCGTGGGCGAGACGGACGCGTGTGGTCTCCAGCAGGTGCTGCACCTTGGCCACATCGCCGGGATCGGCCTCGGGTGGCAGCGATGTGGCATAGGACTGGAGAGAC
>JAJZFE010000207.1 GCA_021798655.1 Acidobacteriota bacterium
GTCGTCCACCACCTGATGCGCCAGCGACTCGCACACCCGCAGCAGCGCTGCCTCAAACTCGCTCGCCGCTGCGCCCCTGGCCTCCACGCCGCTCTTCCCGCTGGCCAGCAGCAGCACCGTATCGTTCGTGCTCATATCGCCGTCCACCGAGATGCAGTTGAAGCTCGCCTCCACCGCCTTGCCCAGCATCGCCTGCAGCTGCTCGCTGCCGGCACCCAGGTCCGTGAACAGGTACACCAGCATCGTCGCGTGCGGCACCAGCTGCGGGCCAATCATCCCCGCACCCTTGCAGCAGCCGAAGATCGACACGCGCCTGCCGTCCACCACAAAGCTCGCCTGCGCGACCTTCATCCGCGTATCGGTCGTCAGGATCGCCGTCGCAAACGCCTCGGCGTGCTCCACGCCATCACCCAGCGCAGCCTTCGCCGCCGGCGCAGCCGCAATCAGCTTCTCCACCGGCAACGGCACGCCGATGATCCCCGTCGACGACGGAAACACCTCGTCAAACACGCAGCCCAGCAGCTCTGCCACCGTGATGCAGCTCTTCACGCACGCCGCAATGCCCGGCTCGCCCGTCGCGCAGTTCGCGTTGCCCGCGTTCACCAGCACGCCGGTCACGCGCCCGCCGCCGGCCTTCAGGTGCCTGCGGCCCACCGTCACCGGCGCAGCCACCACCGCATTACTCGTAAACAGCGCCGCCGCCGCAGCGCCGCCCGCACACACAGCCAGCGCCACATCCGGCCTGCCGCTGGCCTTGATGCCGGCAGTGGTAGAAGACCATTGAAATCCAAGAGGAAGGGGAAGCGACACATCACTCATAACCAACATAAGAGTAGCAAGCCGCCGCCCGCCGCGTGTGATATACAGATATTTGTATGTTTGCGGAGGGCGTAGAGCATGAAGCCTCTGAAGTTTGTCGGTCGTAGCAGAGAAGATCTGCAACGGTTTCCGCGTGATGTTCGCCGCGCAATGGGACTAGAGTTGCTCAGGGTTCAGTCAGGCGATGCGCCGATTGACATCAAGCCAATGTCTTCGGTAGGCAAAGGTGTTTATGAGATTCGTGTTCGCCTCGAAGGTGCCTGGCGCTTGATCTATGTGGCGAAGTTCTCAGATGCCGTTTGGGTTCTACATGTGTTTCAGAAGAAGACTCAGCAGACGTCTATGGCTGACATCGAATTGGCAAAGCAGCGCTTGAAAGAAATTGGAGGGCAGCGATGAAGCTGAAAGTTACCAAACTGAATGGCACTACAGTGACTCACGGAAGTGGAAATGTCTTCCTCGATCTCGGCTTTGAACCTGCAGAAGCGCACGTGATGTTAATCCGAGCAGAACTGATGATAGCGATCACTCGGCATATCGCCAGCAAGAAGTGGACACAGGCCGAAGCCGCCAAACGGATGGGCATCACGCAGCCCCGTGTCTCGAAGCTCAAGAAGCATGCCTGGGACGAGTTCAGCCTCGACATGCTTCTCACGCTCGCGACCCGCCTGGGCATTCGCTCCGAACTCAAGTTGGCCGCATAGAAACCTCAAATTGCCGCGGCGTATACTCATCGGATAGCAGCGGAGCACGAGCGCCAAGCGATTACCGCGCGCCGCTCCCGCAGGGGACATCAGACCTATGAGCACCAACAGCAACGGACACTCGCACGACAACGCCCACGCACACAGCAACGACTATGCCGTCCCCCAGCCGCGCAAGGACTGGATCGTCAATCGCCGCGCCGAAGCCGCGCGCACCGGCGACCTCAACATGAGCCAGATGCACTTCGCCCGCCTCGGCAAGATCACCGAGGAGATGGCCTACGTCGCGCACAAGGAAAAGCTCGCCCCCGAGTTCATCCGCAGCGAGATCGCCAAGGGCACCATGATCATCCCGGCCAACATCAACCATCCCGAGCTGGAACCGATGGCCATCGGCGTCGGCTCGCTCTGCAAGATCAACGCCAACATCGGCAACTCCGCACTCGTCTCCAACGTCGATGAAGAGCTCCGCAAGCTGCACACCGCCGTCCACTACGGCGCGGACACCGTGATGGACCTGTCTACAGGCGGAGATATTCCGATGATCCGCGAGGCCATCATCCGCCACTCGCCCGTGCCCATCGGCACCGTCCCGCTCTACGAGGCGCTCTCCCGCGTCAAGCGCGTCGAAGACCTCAACATCGACCTCTACATGGAGGTCCTCGAAGAGCAGGCGCAGCAGGGCGTGGACTACTTCACCATCCACGCCGGCGTGCTCATCCAATACGTGCCGATGGTCTCCAGGCGCATCACCGGCATCGTCTCCCGCGGCGGCGCCATCCTCGCCCAGTGGATGACCGCCAACCACAAGCAGAACTTCCTCTACGAAAACTTCGACCGCATCACCAGGCTGATGGCGAAGTACGACGTCAGCTACTCGCTCGGCGACGGCCTCCGTCCCGGCTCGGTCGCCGACGCCTCCGACGAAGCCCAGTTCGCCGAACTCAAGACCCTCGGCGAGCTCACCCGCCAGGCCTGGAAGGACGACGTCCAGGTCATGATCGAAGGTCCCGGCCACGTACCCATGGACAAGATCAAGGAGCAGGTCGACAAGGAAGTCGAACTCTGCGACGGCGCGCCCTTCTACGTCCTCGGCCCGCTCGTCACCGACATCGCGCCCGGCTACGACCACATCACCAGCGCCATCGGCGCGGCCATGATCGGCTGGCACGGCGCCGCCATGCTCTGCTACGTCACCCCGAAAGAGCACCTCGGCCTGCCCAACGAGAAGGACGTCAAGGACGGCATCATCGCCTACAAGATCGCCGCCCACGCCGCCGACATCGCCCGCCACCGCCCCGGCGCACGCGACCGCGACGACGCCATCTCCCACGCCCGCTACACCTTCGACTGGGACAAGCAGTTCGCCCTCTCGCTCGACCCCGACACCGCCCGCTCCATGCACGACGAGACCCTGCCCGACGACTACTACAAGGAGGCCGCCTTCTGCTCCATGTGCGGCCCCAAGTTCTGCTCCATGAACTGGTCCAGCAAGGTCGACGAGTACAACGAGCAGGTCCACGGCCTCAAGAAAGCCGACCTCACCCAGATCGTCACCGAGCAAATGGCGCTGCGCCAGTAACTCCATCCCCCCCGCACCACAAACGAGGCCGCCGGATCACTCCGGCGGCCTCGTTCCTGCTTGCCAAAGATAAATTCTCCAAAAACCGGCCAAACTCCCCCTGTCAACCCCCTTTTCTCGTAAACCACACAATCCAAAGCCAATAGAGTTACAGAAACAATACCCGCAAACAGCTACACTGGAGTTAGAGCATCTTTTCAGATGTAGTCGCCAGCAATCTCAGATGTAGTCGCCAGCAATCGTCACGATTTGTCATTCCGCAGCGAAGCGGAGGAATCTGCATCTTGGACGGCGACTATACCTGAGGGGAAAGCGATCTAAACCCATTGTTTTGAATATTATGCGTGGAAAGTTTTTCGAATCAACAGGATAGACGGCACATCCGGCCACATCGCCCGCAACCCCTTTGTTTTGAATATTATGCCGCTAAAATCTCTGCAATCAATATTTTACAGCCACTACACCTCGTAACTCATTGATTCCAGAGATCAAGCCAAAACAGAGGGGGGGGGGGAGGGGGGGTACCCCTGGCAGGCTCGGGCAACCATCCCGCGCCGTTCGAGCTTCTCTTGTTGAGGTTTCCCCTCTTGCTTGTCATTCCCGAAGGGAATCTGCGTCTTGCCGACTGCGGCTCGGCTACATCTGAAAGCAACGTGCGTCAGCCGCGTTCGTAGTGGAAGAGCAGCTCCTGCTCACTCGGCACAGGTTTGCCGTTGCGTGTCGCCGGTTGGAAC
>JAJZFE010000065.1 GCA_021798655.1 Acidobacteriota bacterium
CAGGTCCGCGCGCCTGGCGCCCAGCGCCTTGCGTACGCCAATCTCGCGCGTCCGCTCCGTCACGCTGACCAGCATGATGTTCATAATCACCACGCCGCCCACCACCAGCGAGATCGACGCAATCGCAATCGCCACCGTACCAATGCTGTTGCTGATCTGCCCGAACAGCCCGGCCAGCGCATCGCTCTTGGAGAGCGTAAAACTGTCCTCCTCGCCCGGCCGGTCGTGGCGCAGCTCGCGCATCAACAGCCTCGCCTGGTCCGTCGCCGCCTCCATCGCATCCGCGCCGCTCGGCGCCCGCGCATAGATCGTCAGCGACCGCGCCGTGCCATACGTCTTCTGGTACGTCGTCAACGGCACCGCCACCCAGTTGTCCTGGCTCTGCCCCAGCGACTTGCCCTTCTTCTCGCCCAGCCCGATGATCGTGTACGGCGTGCCGTCCACGCGAATCTCCTTGCCCATCGGGTCTTCAAACTTCAGCAGGTTCTCATAGATGTCGTACCCCACAATCGCCACATGCGCGCCGTGCTCATCGTCGGCCTGCGTAAATCCGCGCCCTTCGATGATGTTCAGGTTCTGCATCTCCGGCATCTCCGGCGAGTCGCCGTTGATCGCGGTGCCCGTGCTCACCTGCGACTTGTACTTCACCGACCCAGCCGTCGATTGGAACGCACCCACGCTGCGGCAGTCGCTGCACTCCTGCTTCAGCGTCAGGTACTGGTCCATCGTCACTTTCTTCCGCTTCTGGTCCTTCACGTACTCCTTGTAACTGGTCGTGAACGACGGGTCCTTCGAGATCGTGAACACGTCCGCGCCCTGGTTGTTGATCTTGGTCGCCACATACGAGTTCGCGCCGTTGATCAGCGTCACCACCGCGATCAGGCTCCCCACTGCGATGATCACTCCCAGCATCGTCAGCACGCTGCGCAGCTTGTTCGCCCACAGCGACTGCAACGCCATCACAAACGCCTCTTTTTTATCCATGCAGGTCTCTCGCCGGGGCTCCCCCAAACAGTCTACGCTGCCCGCCCCAACCCGGTTCCCGCTACCGTCCCGCTCCCAGGCTCGCCATCTCCACCAGCACCTCGGCCCGCGGCCGCAGCACCGGCACCACGCGCGGAGCCTGTGCCAGCGCCCGCCGCTGCGCCACGAACGCCGCCTTCGGATTCATCTGCGCGTCGAACGGCAGCGGCCGCTCCGCCGTACCATCCGCGCGCGGCCGTTCCCGGTTCAGCCAGCTCGCCCGGTCGGTCACGCCCCACGTCACCACGCCGCTCACATACCCGTCCGCCAGCGCCGCCCGCAGGTACTGCGAGTACGTATCGGCCACCGCCGCATCCCGCAGCCCCGCACCCGACTGCACCGCGCGGTCGTCCACATCCAGCTCCGTCAGCATCACCCGCAGACCCATCGCATGGGCCTGCTGAATCAGGCTCCGCACCCCCGGACCATACGCCTGCCCCGCCACCAGGTGGCTCTGAATGCCCAGCCCGTCCACCGGCACCTCGCGCTCCAGCAGCCCGCGCAGCAGCTTCAACACCGCCTCGCGCTTCTGCGCCGAGGCCGCGTCCTCGCCCTCGATGCCGCCCTCGTTCAAGAACAGCAGCGCCTTCGCATCTTCCTTGCGCGCCGCACGAAACGCCGTCTCGATGTACCCCGGCCCCATCCGCTGCAGCCACACCGAGTTCCGCAGCCCGTCCGCGCGCCCGTCCTCCGGCGCCACAGCATCGCTCACCACATCCCAGCTCTGGATGTGCCCCGCATACCGCCCCGCCATCACTGCGATGTGCGTCGTCATCACCGCTTCCGCGTTGTGCGCCGTCACCGCCGCCGCAAAGCCCGCCGGCAGCTGCTCGTGCCACACCAGGCTGTGTCCGCGCAGCTTCAGCCCGTTGCCCCGCGCGTACTCCGCGATCGCGTCCGCCGCCTTGAAGCTGTACCCCGCGCCCATCGTCGGCCGCACCGACCCGTAGTTGAACGCGTTCTCCCCCACCACCACATTCGACTGCGCCCGCACCAACTCCGCATACTCCGGAATCGTCTCCAGGTGCACCGCCGTCACCGCGCAGCCTACCAGGATTCCGCTTGCGTTCGCCGCGTCCTTCAGCGTCAGCAGCGGCGCGTCCAGCAGCCACTCCGAACCGCTCTCTCCAAACGCTGTCCCGTACCGCGACAAGCCCATGACCCCGGCTGACCCGAATGCCGTCGCCCCTACCAGAAACTGCCGACGCGAGAAGTTCATACGCAGTAGGATGCCACCAAAAGTACGTTCGTAATGCTTCCGAACGAAATATAGTGTGCAAAGAGTAACGGGTGTCTCCTTTTTGGCACTCCCCCTGCAACCCATCTCTGCGCCGCTCGGCTGCAAGGAAGGCAAACCACACATTCTGCATCGGATACGCTTCCTGGCCACTCCGCCATCCGGCCTGAAACGGAACGCCTCTGTTGCTCATCTGGTTAACCCGGACCGCCCCCCGCACCGCGCTGCTACACTTTAGAACAGTGCAGGCGGCCGGACGATCGCTGCCTCCCGTGCCTCACGGTATCGGGAGGGGGAGGAAAGTCCGAACTCCGCAGGGCAGTGTGCCGGATAACGTCCGGGATGCGCGCTTCAAGGCGCGTAGACGGCCAGTGCAACAGAAAACAAACCGCCAGCGAGCACCGCAAGGGGCTCGAAGGTAAGGGTGAAACGGTGGGGTAAGAGCCCACCGCGCCGCTGGTAACAGCGACGGCTTGGTAAACCCCACACGGAGCAAGACCAAATAGGCAGGGATTGCACGCTCCTCTTCGGCGGCAACGCGTACCGGCCCGGTGCGACAAGGTGAAGAGCATCACGGCCGCGCAAGCGGAGACCGAAACCTGCGGGTAGGTTGCTGGAGCCATGCCGTAAGGCATGGCCTAGAGGAATGATCGTCTAAAACAAAATTCGGCTTACGGGCCGCCTGCACTGCTAGTACCCCATCCCGACTGCCCGACCCCGACTGCCCCAACCCGGAACACTGCCCTGATCCTGTACAGGTTCCAATTCGGATTCTGCCCCTTCCGTGCCATGAAATCATTGTTTTAATCGTCTCCGAAGCCTGTGCAAATCGAGTAGACTGAGCGCACTATGCGGTTCTATCTGCGGCCCTCTGCGGTCTCCTCTTTCGTGCTCTTCGCTGCCGCAGTAGCCCTCACCGGCTGCGGATTCACGGCCGCTCCGGTCTCCAGCGACGGCGCGCTCCATCTGAGCGGCTCCGTCATGGGCGGCCAGCAGCCCGTCACCGGCTCCCTCGTCCGGCTCTACATCGCCGGCAACTCCGGCAACGGCTCCGCGGCCACCGACATCCTCGGCACCGGCACCGGCAGCCCCCTCGCCTTCGCCACCACGGACGCCAACGGCAAGTTCAGCATCACCGGCGACTACACCTGCCCGGCCGCCACCAGCAGCTACACCCCGCAGGCCTACCTCGTCGCCACCGGCGGCAACCCCGGCCTCAGCCCCGCCACCATCAATAACAGTGCGCTCGTCATGGTGGACGCCCTCGGCGCCTGCAGCAACCTCGCCACCATCCCCACCGTCACCATCAACGAGCTGACCACCGTCGCCGCTGCCTGGACGCTCTCCGCCTTTGCCACCTCGGCCACCAACATCGGCGGCTCGGCCACCAACACCCACGGCCTGGCCAACGCCTTCCTCAACGCAGCTCTGCTCACCGACCCCGCCACCGGCCTCACCCCCGGCAGCGCCCTGCCCGCGGGCAACACCCTCGAAGGCGGCAAGATCACCGGCCTCGCCGACATCCTCGCCACCTGCGTCAACTCCAACGGCACCACCCC
>JAJZFE010000176.1 GCA_021798655.1 Acidobacteriota bacterium
GGGCACACCATGCACGCCATTGCGCCAGACCGTCCCCACGCGGCCTTCGCCGTGCTATCCGCCCCCAACTTCTCGCGCCACAGACAGGTCGCCACCCCGTCACGCACACTGGCAGCGCGCCTCCCCATGAGATCTCCCTCTGCGCCGACGCTGGACAGAAGAACAAATCCCCATAGCGTCTAGCGCCGTCAGCGGTTTAGTCCAACACATTTTTAGCGCAGCGTCGCCGGTCACGCCTCGCTCACCAGATACTCTGGCTGCGGCAACGCTACGCTAAAAACGCTCTGCATTACCCCGCGTGCGCGATCATGCCGAGTTGGGCAAGGCAACGGTGCCCTCCGCGCGGCTGTAGGCCGTATCTGCCAGTGGTCAACGCGGCATGATCGTGATGTTCTCTCTCGTACCTGGCACTCGTGCCAGCAGGGGAGAGAACCATGTCCAAGCAAGCGGTAATAGTCCAACGCGACGTCGAAGAACGCGCTCTCGAGCGCTGTATCCATTCCTATGTGGATGCCCTGACCGCGAGCGGTTATCGCGATCTCGTGATCCGGCAGAAGCGTGCCATCGTGACGCAATTCGCGTGCTGGCTCAGCAAGCGGAGAGTGGCACTCTGCAAGATTGATGAGTCGACGGTCGGGGCCTTTCTCGCTCACTGGAGTCGAAGCGGATTCCGAGTAAGCAACCGCCGATACACGTTGGTCGCCTTCCTGGAACATCTACGGCAGGCGGGAGTGACAGTTCGCCCAGCCCCGGAACGCACACGGGCGGCACCGGATGCGGCCCAGAAGCTTCTTCGCCATTATGAGGCATACCTGCGCGAGGAGCGAGGTTTGACCGCCGAGACAACGGCCAACTATCTCCGGTTCGTGCAACCACTCGCCCGAGATTGCCTCGCGGCTGACGGTTCGAACATCGCCATCTCTGGACTGGACGCCCAGCAGATCCGGGACTTCCTCCTCCGGAGCACGCGCGGATTTCGACCAACCACGGCCCAGCTCGCGGCCACGGCGCTGCGCTCGTTCCTGCGGTTCCTCTTTGTTCGCGGGGAGACCGCAGTGGACCTCGCCGTTGCCATTCCCTCGGTGAGGCGGTGGCGCAAGGCGACCGTGCACCCGTACCTTCGGCCCGACCAGGTTGAACAGCTCCTGCGTGCGTGCAACACGACGACTACACGGGGCCGGCGCGACCATGCGGTTCTGCTCCTTCTCGCGCGTCTCGGCCTGCGCGCTCGCGAAGTCGCCACCATGCAACTGGAGGACCTGCGGTGGAGGACTGCCGAGATCCTCGTGCGCGGCAAGGGAAGAGCCCAGCAGCGCCTACCGTTGCTGCCGGAGGTCGGTGCCGCGATCGCCGCGTATCTGAGGAACGGGCGTCCTGACAGTCGATGCCGCAACGTTTTTCTGCGTAACGAGGCGCCTCGTGTCGCACTCGGCGCAGATGGCATTGGGTTTATCGTCCGGCGCGCGCTGCACCGCGCGGGTCTGCGCCCGTCTCAACGCGGGAGCCATCTGCTGCGGCACAGCTTGGCGACGCGCATGATCCGTCATGGTGCGTCGATGACGGAGATCGGTGAAGTCCTGCGGCATCGCCTGCCGGAGACCACTGAGCTCTACGCCAAGGTGGATTTCGAAGGACTCCGCGCCGTCGCGCTGCCCTGGCCGGGAGCGGGAGGTGTCCGATGAACCGCCTCCACGATGCTGTCGAAGAGTACCTTGCCGTCCGCAGAACTCTCGGCTACCAGATCCCCAACGCGGCGGCGGAGCTGCGCGGCTTCGCCGCTTTCATGGAAAGCAACGGCGCGGACTTCGTGACCATCCCGCTCGCACTTTGCTGGGCGCAGCGCTCGCGGTCGGCTCAGCCGCCCACATGGGCCGAGCGCCTCGGCGTTGTGCGTCGGTTCGCCGCGTGGCGCAGTCTTACCGATCCGCGCACGCAGGTACCGCCTCCGGGACTCCTGCCGCATCGTCGGCGGCGCAAGCCGCCGTACATCTACAGCGATAGTGAGATCGCGCGCATCATTGCCCAGGCTGTGCGACTGCCATCGGCGCACGGTCTACGCGGAACGACCTTCGCCACGCTGTTCGGCCTACTGGCGGCAAGCGGTCTTCGACTCGGCGAAGCGCTCGCGCTCGACGACTCCGACGTGGATCTCGAGGACGGCATCCTCGCCATCCGCAAGGGGAAGTTCGGCAAATCGCGCTTCGTTCCCCTTCACGAGTCGGCGAGAGTGGCACTCGTGCGCTACGCCGAGATCCGTGATCGGGTCCTGCCGCGGCGATCCGTCGCGGCGTTCTTCGTGACCGAACGCGGCACTCGCATCCGGCACGGGATGGCCGAGTGGACGTTCGCAAAGGTGTCCGCGGCCATCGGACTGCGGGCGCCAGCGCCGCCTGACCGCAATGGGCACGGCCCGAGGCTCCACGACATGCGGCATCGGTTCGCGGCGGCCCGCTTGCTCGCCTGGTACCGCACCGGTGCGGATGTTGAGCGCGAGCTTCCCAAGCTCGCTACGTACCTCGGCCACGTGCACGTCCGGCACAGCTACTGGTATCTCGAGGCCGTCCCGGAGCTGCTGCAGCTCGCCACCCAGCGTCTCATCGAACAACGGACAGGAGGTGTGGCATGAGAACGACTGCGAACCTCTCGGCGTTGTTGCAGCGATTCTTCACCGACCGCCTGCTCGGACAACTCGGCGCGAGCCCGCACACCGTGGCGTGCTACCGGGATGCCTTCCGCCTCCTGCTTCGCTTTGCCACTGAACACCTCCGCCGTGCCCCGAGCGGTCTGCGTGTCGAGGACCTCGAACCGCAGCTCCTCAGCAAGTTCCTGGATCACATCGAGCACGAGCGCGGTTGCTCGGCGCGTACGCGCAACATCCGACTATCGGCGCTGCATGCGTTCTTCCGATATGTCGCGCTCGAGGAACCCGCCTGCGCTCTGCTTTGCCAACGCGTCCTCGCGATCCCGGCCAAGCGCCACGAGCGCCGCGCCGTCGAGTTCCTCACCGAGCAGGAGATGACGGCTCTCGTCGCTGGTCCAGACCCAGCGACATGGATCGGGCGCCGGGATCGGACGCTGCTGTTGGTTGCCCTGAAGACAGGCCTGCGCAGTTGCGAGCTGATTGGCTTGCGACGCGCCGACGTCGCTCTCGGTACCGGTGCCCACGTCCGCTGTCACGGCAAAGGCCGCAAGACGCGCTGTACTCCGCTGCAACCCGATGTGGTTCCGGTACTGCGATCGTGGCTGCAAGAGTGCGGCCCCGACCCCGAAGGCCCGGTCTTCCCGAGTTCACGGGGTAGTCGGTTGAGCGCCGATGCTCTGCAGCGCCTCGTGCGGAAGCACGTCACTGCAGCCGCTGCTCATTGCCCGTCGCTGGCCGGGCGAACCATCTCTCCACATACCCTGCGACACGCCACAGCCATGGACATGCTCCGCCGGGGCGTCGATCGCAGCGTCATTGCTCTCTGGCTTGGGCACGAAAGGATGGAGACCACCCAGATCTACTTGCATGCCGACATGCAGCTCAAGCAACGGGCTCTCGCGCACGCAGCACCATCAGGTATTGCCCCCGGACGGTACCGACCTGGCGATGCCCTGCTCGCGTTCCTCGAGAGCCTCTGATCATGCCGACTCCGCTCAGACCCTGGAGCCGGGCGCCTCCGCTCGCCGGACCAGATGCCGGTTCAGACGCGGCATGATCGCGCACGCGGGGTAATATCCTCTGGTGACCAATGATCGCGGCTTGGCCGCAGAGCAGGTCTTGCAAGCGCACAAGGGCCAACCCACCATTGAGAAGCGATTCGAACAACTGAAGAC
>JAJZFE010000103.1 GCA_021798655.1 Acidobacteriota bacterium
AGACCTCGCGATCCCAGTCGGGGGTGGTGCGGTAGTTGATGGTGTCGTCGGCGCCGAGGGCACGGCCGCGGGCTAGTTTTTCGTCGGATGAGCTGGTGAGGATGACGCGCGCGCCGTGGGCTTTGGCGATCTGCAGAGCGAAGAGGCTGACGCCGCCGGTGCCGAGGATGAGGACGGTCTGTCCGGCGGAGAGGTGGCCCTTCTCGACGAGGGCGTTCCAGGCGGTGAGAGCCGAGCAGGGGAGGGTCGCGGCTTCGGCGTGGGTGTAGCCGTCGGGGGAGTGGATGAGGCCGGTTTCGGGGAAGATGTGCTCGGTGGAGAAGACGCCGTCGATGGGGCCGCCGAGGGCGGATTTGCCGGTGGTGGGCTGGATGGGGCCGTCGTGCCAGTCCTGGAAGAAGAGGCTGGTGACGTGGTCGCCGACGGAGAAGCGGGTGACGTGGGAGCCGATGGCGGTGACGACTCCGGCGGCGTCGGAGCCGGGGATGCGGGGGAGCGGCATCTTCGGGTTGTAGGTGCCGAGGACGGTCATGAGGTCGCGGTAGTTGAGGCTGGCGGCGTAGAGTTCGACGAGGACTTCGTGGGGGCCGGGCTCGGGGAGGGTGATGAGTTCGAGGGTGAGGTTGTCGGGGTTGCTGAGGGGGCCGAAGGCGTTGATGCGGAGGGTGGTGGTGGTCATGAGGGCTCCTTGAGGCGACAGAGGTTGGATGCGCCGGGGAGAGGTTGGGTGCGGTGGTTTGGGGCGGAGATCGGAGGGTGGTGGCAGATTGCGGTCAGGAGAGGAGAGTGTGGGAGAGGGGCAGAGCCACGTTGTCCTGCTCTCTTCGATCCTGCACTGGCTTCGAATTGGATGGAAGGGCTGGCTGTCCCCAGTCGGCGCTCAGGTCCGTCCAGAGGGGATTGGCTTGGATGATGAGATCGAGCTTCCGTATTCGTAGCCAACCCTTGAGGACTTTTCTCGCTTGATTGCCGCTGGGAGGCTGGTGAAACGCTCGAAATAGACCAGGTGAGCGATGCTGTATTTTGCGGTGTGACTCGTGGGGTGTGTCTTCTGCTTATGCTCCCAGATGCGCCGTTCGAGGTTGGTTGTGACTCCGATGTATAGCTTATGGAAGGTGTTGCTCAGGATGTAGACATAAGCGTATTCGGGCATGCGGCGCTCCTGGAGATCTGTGGCTGGAAATGCGGGGGTCCTTCGCTTCGCTCAGGATGACGGCGTAAAACATGCGACAGCAACAGCAACGGCAACAGCAACAGCAACGGCAAGAACAAAAGCAACGGCAACAGCAAGAGCAACGGCAAGAGCAACAGCAAGAGAGTCCTTGAACTGCGACTGCGAGATGAGAAAGGTGACCCTTCGCTTCACAGGTTCATGAAGGGAGGGTCACCTTGAGAGGAGCCAGGTGTTGCGGGCTGGTTAGGCTTTGACGACAGTGCCGTTGACGACCTTGACGGGGTCGAGGAAAGGCATGCCGGCGCGGAGTTCGGCACCAACTTTTTCGATGGGGTGGTTGCGGTCGGCGGCGCGGAAGGCTTCGAACTCCTTGCGGCCGCTGTTCTGGTCGGCGATGAAGCGCGAGGCGAAGGCTCCGGACTGAATGTCAGCGAGGACCTCCTTCATGGCCTGCTTGACGGCGGGGGTGACGATGCGTGGGCCGGAGACGTAGTCGCCCCACTCGGCGGTGTCGGAGATGGAGTGGCGCATGTACTCGAGGCCGCCGCGATACATGAGGTCGACGATGAGCTTGAGCTCGTGGAGGACTTCGAAGTAGGCGAGCTCGGGTTGGTAGCCGGCCTCGGTGAGGGTTTCAAAGCCAGCCTTGACGAGGGCAGCGGTACCGCCGCAGAGGACGGCCTGCTCGCCGAAGAGGTCGGTCTCGGTCTCCTCGGTGAAGGTGGTCTGGAGGACGCCGGCGCGGGTGGAGCCGATGGCCTTGGCGTAGGAGAGAGCGAGGGCGAGGGCGGTGCCGCTGGCGTCCTGCTCGACGGCTACGAGCGCGGGGACGCCGCCGCCTTCGGTGAAGACCTCGCGGACGCGGTGGCCGGGGGCCTTGGGGGCGACGAGCGAGACGTCGACGGTGGGCGGAGGGGTGATGGTGCGGAAGCGGATGTTGAAGCCGTGCGCGAACATGAGAGTGCAGTTGGGCTTCATGTTGGGCGCGATCTCGTCGTGGTAGACCTTGGCGGCGGTCTGGTCGGGGACGAGGTTCATGATGACGTCGGCCCACTTGGAGACTTCGGCGACGGAGTCGACGTGGAGGCCGGCCAGCTCAGCCTTTTTGGCGTTGGGGGAGCCGGGGCGGAGACCTACGCGGACCTCGACGCCGGAGTCCTTGAGGTTGAGGGCGTGAGCGTGGCCCTGCGAGCCGTAGCCGATGATGGCGACTTTCTTTGCCTGGATGAGGGAGAGGTCTGCGTCTGCGTCGTGGTAGGTCTTTGCCATGTGGGTCTTCTTTCCTTCTAGGGTTGTATCTAGTTTAGCGAGTTGGTGGGTTAGATGTCGCGGCCAGTGGACGGGCGTTTGTGTGGGTTAGTCTTCTTCGTCGAATTCGGTGGGGAGATCTTCGAAGCTGGGGTGGTTGTCGGGGTCGTGGGTGGGGAAATCGGAGGGGTTGAGCCTGGTGTGGCTGCCGAGGGCTTTGAGGACGCGGCTGGTGTGGTGGCCTCGGCGCATGGCCATGCGGCCGGTGCGGGAGACTTCGAGGATTTCGTAGCCACTTTCGCGGAGGACCTGGAGGAGTCCTTCGATCTTGCTGGCGCTGCCGGTCATTTCGAGCATGATGGATTCGGGGGCGAGATCGACGACGCGGGCGCGGAAGACCTGTGCGAACTCGAAGATCTGGGAGCGGGAGTGGAGGCCGTGGGGTGCGTTGGGGCCGGCGGCGACCTTGATGAGGCAGAGTTCGCGGATGACGGCCTCGACGCGGTTGACCTCGTCGACCTGGACGGTGGTTTCGAGCTTGTAGAGTGAGGCTCGGATGCGGTGGGCGGCGTTGTCGGGAGCGTCGGCGACGATGGTCATGCGGGAGGTGTCGGCGCGCTCGGACTCGCCGACGGTGAGCGAGACGATGTTGATGTTGAGACGGCGGAAGAGGGATGCGACGCGGGTGAGGACGCCGGGCTTGTCTTGGACGAGGGCTACGAAGGTGTGGAGCATAAAGGCCTCAGGGATAGGGGATGAAGAGTATGGATTAGGGAGTGTAGGGGGCGTTGGGGTTCCAGAGTTCGGTTTGGTGGTTTTCGTCGTGGAGGAGGACGCCGTCGTCCCACTGGTGGTTGGGGCCGCCGCCGAAGGTGTAGTCGCCGGCGGCGTGGTAGCTGGCGCCGCAGGGGAGCTTGCCGTCAGTGTATTTTTCAGCGGCGCATTTGGGGCCACGGTAGATGTGGAACCAGACCATCGGGTCGCGGGCGTCTACGATCTTTTGCGGGATGCCGAGTTTGTCGAAGGTGCGGGTGTGGGCTGCGTCGCGGAGTTGCCAGACGATGGCTTCGATTTGCGCATCGGTGGCGGTGGGGGTGGTGACAAGGGTGAAGGAGCCGTCGGGGGTGGTGTGAAAGAGTTTGAAGGACGGCGGTGGGGTGGTGGGGCGCGCAGGATATTGGGTGGTGGTGGCGGCGGCGGTGGGTGCCGGAGGTTTGGGCGCGGGGGTGGAGTTGCAGCCGAGGATGAGGGCGAGGGTCAGCGCGTACATGGCGAGCTTCGCGCGGTGGAGAGATGGCGTGTTGGCGTGGGTGAGCGTCATGGCGTGAGGTTGGAGTGCGTACCCCGGAGGCTTGTTTGGCCTGTGAGACTCGGGGCTGAAGCCCCGGGGTG
>JAJZFE010000326.1 GCA_021798655.1 Acidobacteriota bacterium
GGAGAAGGCGCGCTGCTCGCGGTTGAAGAGCTGCACCACGCTCATGCCGGAGACGTACTCCTGCGTGAAGGCGTTGATCTTTGCCGTGGCGGTGCGCTGGCGGCGGTAGCTCTGGCGGACGTGTTTACGGAAGAGTGAGGTGGCGTACAGGATGCCCGGGATTGCGCAGAGCGTGAGCAGCGCGAGCGGCCAGCTCATGCTGAGCATGATGATGACGATGAAGGCGAGCGCGAAGACGTCCTCAAAGATGGCGAGCACGCCGGAGGTAAACATCTCGTTGAGCGCGTCGACGTCCGACGTGACGCGCGTGACGAGCCGGCCGACGGGGGTGCGGTCAAAGAAGCCGACCGACATGCGTTGGATGTGGCGAAAGATCTGGCTGCGCAGATCGAACATGATCTTCTGGCCGGTCCACTGCATCAGGTAGGTCTGTACAAACTCCAGCGCAAAGGTGAGCAGCAGCGCACCGAGATAGAGCATGGCGAGTTCGGTGACGCCGGTGAGAGGGGCAGGGGAGAGGTGGTTTGAGAGCCAGCCGTGCTTGCCGTGCGTGGGGTCGAAGTACGTATCCACGGCGACCTTGACGAAGTAGGGGCCGGAGATGTCGCTGGCTGCCTTGATGACGATGCACAGGCCGGAGATGGCTGTCTGCAGCTTGTAGGGCGCAAGGTAGCGCACCAGGCGCGCCATCAGGCGGCTGTCGTAGACCTTGCCGACGACGTCGTCGTCCACGCGCCGGGCTGCGGGTGGGGTAGCTTGGGGCTTGTTGTCCTTCTCGTCGGCCATTGTTCCTATTCTACGGCGTGGTTGTGAGTGTTGGATTCGGAGCGGCGCGACTTGCATGAAAGAATGAAGCTGTGGCCGGCGATGCCAATTCGATGCTCGGAGTGTACGTTTCGGTTCCGTTTTGCCGGGCGAAGTGCAGCTTTTGCAACTTTGCGTCCGGGGTGGGCAACGGAGCGGCGATGGAGCGTTACATCCAGCAGCTGTGTGCGGAGATTGATGCTGCCGCGGTGACGGCCGAGCGGCTGGGCGCTGCACTGCCGCACGCGGTCGATACGGTGTACCTGGGCGGCGGCACGCCGAGCCTGCTGGAGCCGGAGCAACTGCGCCGCGTGTTTGCTGCCTTGCGGCGAAGGTTCGAGGTGGCCGAGGACGCGGAGATCACGCTGGAGGCTGCGCCCGGACAGATCGCAGAACCGCTGCTGGCGGAGGCGCAGCGGCTGGGCGTGAATCGCATCAGCCTGGGCGTGCAGAGCTTTGTGGATCGTGAGTCGGCGAGCGTTGGACGGCTGCATACCGAGCGCGAGTGCGTGGCAGAGATCGTGCGCCTGCGCGCGGCTGGCGTGGCCGAGGTCGGTGCGGACCTCATCGCGGGACTGCCGTACCAGACCGAGCAGAGCTGGCAACACTCGCTCGAGGTCGCAGCTGGCGTGGGATTGACGCACCTGAGCGTGTACATGCTGGAGGTGGATGAGGACTCGCGCCTTGGGCAGGAGGTGCTGGCCGGTGGCAGGCGCTTTCACGCGCACGGCGTGCCTGCGGAGGAGATCGCGGCGGAGCTCTACGAGCGCGCGTGCGAGGTGTTGCCGGCGGCGGGCTTCCTGCAGTATGAGATCTCCAACTTTGCGGCGGCGGCGCACCGCTCCCGGCACAATGTGAAGTACTGGCAGCGCGCGCCGTACATGGGCTTCGGGCTGGACGCGCACTCGATGCTGCACGCCCGCGAGGGTGCGGTGCGCTTTGCGAATCCCGAGGCACTGACGCATTATGCCGGGGCAGAGAGCGCACGCGCGGTGACGCAGGTGGGGACAGCGGAGGCGTTCGAAGAGACCATCTTTCTGGGCCTGCGGATGAACGAGGGTGTATCAGTTGCGGAGCTGCGGAGCGCGTTTCCACGCGAGGTTGTGGCATCTTGTGAAGAGGCGGCGCGTGAACTTGCGGCCGACGGGCTGATGACGGTGGCTGACGGGCGGTGGCGGCTGACGCTGCGCGGTCGGCTGGTATCGAACGATGTGTTTGGTCGGCTGCTCGAAGAGCGGGCGCCGTGCGAAGCCATGAGCGAAAGGTGAACAACGATGATTGATCTGCGCAGCGATACAGTGACCAAGCCGACGGCAGCGATGCGCGCGGCAATGGCTTCGGCCGAAGTGGGCGACGATGTGTATGGCGAAGACCCGACCGTCAACCGGCTGGAGCAGCGAGCCGCGGAGATCTTCGGCAAAGAGGCAGCGCTGTTTGTGCCCACCGGTTCGATGGGCAATACGATTGCCTCGCGGCTGCACACCGAGCACGGACAGGAGGTAATCTGCGAGTCGCAGGCGCACATCCTGGATTGGGAGATGGGGATGGTCGCGGCGTTCTCCGGCTGCGTTCCGCGCACGGTGCAGGGCCACCGTGGCGTGCTGTCGTGGCAGCAGATCAAAACGGCCATCGCACCGAAGATCTACTACCGTGCGCAGACGGGGCTTATCTGGCTGGAGAATACGCACAACATCGCGGGCGGAATTGTGACGCCGCTGCCGGTGCTGGAGGAGGTATGGGCCGGAGCGAAGGAGGCCGGCCTGCCGGTGCATCTGGATGGTGCGCGTGTGTTCAACGCGGCTGCGGCGCTGGGCACGCCGGTGGCGGAGCTGACCTTCGGTTTCGACACGGTGATGTTCTGCCTCTCGAAGGGGCTGGGTGCGCCGGTGGGCTCCATGCTGGTGGGTTCGCGAAGGCAGATGGACCGCGCTCGCGCGCTGCGCAAGGCGCTGGGCGGCGGTATGAGGCAGGCAGGTGTGCTGGCCGCTGCCGGCCTGATTGCGCTGGAGGAGATGCCGTGGCGTCTGCATGAGGACCATGCCAACGCGCGGCTGCTGGCGGACGCGGTCGCACAGTGCGTGGAGGCGGAGATCGACCTCGGCATGGTGCAGACCAACATCGTGATCTTCAAATTGAAGGGTGGCGACGCATCCACGCTGGTCGCGGCGATGAAGCGCGAGGGCGTGCTGGCCAGTGCGATTGGGCCGCAGACCGTGCGGCTGGTGACGCACTTCGACGTCAGCCGCGAAGACTGCGAGCGCGCTGCAGAGATTCTGACGCGTGTGCTGCAAGCGGTCGCTGTGTAGCCGGTTAGGGTGCTGGAATCTGTGCCGGCGGAGGCGGCGTGACGCGCGACCGGCGAGTGTTTTCAGCGGCGATGCTGACCGAAGCCGGTGCCGCAGTGATCAGCGCTGGCGACTCGGCGGCAACGGTAGCGGGCCGCGTGTCGGAGTTCGTAGGCGGCTGTGCCGTGCCGCGCGGCAGAAAGAGTGTGAACGTGGTGCCGTGCTCGTCCGGGGCCTCGGGCGTTGCAACGCTGCTCTCCACCTCGATGGTGCCCGCGTGCTTTTCGATGATGCCCTTCGTGATCCAGAGACCAAGGCCCGAGCCTTGTTCGCCCTTGGTGGTGAAGAAGGGGCGGAAGAGGTCGTCGCGAATCTCCGGCCGGATGCCGCTGCCCTGGTCGGCCACCTTGACAATGACGCCGGGGATCGTCGCGAGCTCATCACCTGGCCGCAGCGTGGCCGTCTGGTTGTACACCGAGACAGTAATCGTGGTGCCTGAGGCCGAGGCGTCGGCCGCGTTGGTCAGCAGGTTGGTAAATACCTGGCGCAGCTCTGCAGGGTAGCCAGAGGCGAAGGACTCCGGCTGCAGCGATGTGACCACCTGGATGCCGCCCTTGGCGATGCTGCGCTCCAGCAGGATGAGTACGCTGTGCATGATGGCCGCGATGTCCAGCAGGATAGGCGTGCGCGACTCGCGGTGCATGCCCAGCATGGCGCGGCTGATG
>JAJZFE010000372.1 GCA_021798655.1 Acidobacteriota bacterium
GTGATTGTTTTTTTGGTTTGGAGGGGGTAAGGCGTTTGGGGAGAATGGGTTGCGGGTTCCGGGTGGTGGGTTGGGGGTTGACACGGGGAGTTTGGCCGGAAATTCGCGAAAGAAAGTTCGGGTGCGCGAGCCGCCGCGTTCGCAAGGCCCACCCCTGCGCTGGCGGCAGGGAGCTGGGTTCCAGCTCGGGAGCGTGTGGGGGAGAGGTGCTAACGCTGCGCGATCATGGCGGCGAGGAGGGCGGTTCGTTCGACCAGGTGTTTGGTGACGACGTGTTCGTGGTCGGCGTGGGCGCCTGCGCCGATGGCTCCCATGCCGTCGAGCGTGGGTACGCCGAGGGCGGCGGTGAAGTTGCCGTCGGAGCCGCCGCCGGTTGCGGCCTCTTCGAGTGTGACGCCGATCTCTGCGGCGAGGCGGCGAGCCTGCTGGAAGAGGGCGATGGTGCCGGGCTTGCGCTCCATCGGCGGGCGATTGATGCCGCCGGAGAGGGTGAGGCTGCAGGCTTTGTCCGTCGTCCTGAGTGCGCGAAACATACGCTCGATGCGCGCGGCGTCGCTGGCTTTGGCGATGCGCACGTCGACCTCGGCGCGGCAGTCGGCAGCGACGACGTTGGAGCGCGTGCCGCCTGCGACGACGCCGACGTTGACTGTAATGCCGCGCTTGAGGTCCGTGAAGGCGGAGACGCGTTCGACGAGGCGAGCCATCTCCAGCACGGCAGAGTGGCCGCGTTCGAAGTCCACGCCAGCGTGCGAGGCCACGCCCTGCACACGGAGATCGAAGTGGCCGACGCCCTTGCGCGCGGTCTTGTAGGCCAGGCCCTGCGCGGGTTCGAGCACGAAAACCGCAGCGCATTGGCTGGCGAGCCGCTCGGTGATGGCGCGCGAGACGGGGCTGCCGACCTCCTCCTCGCTGTTGAGCAGCAGCGAGACGGGGTGATGCTGGCCGAGTGACTGCAACGCGCTGATGGCTTCGAGCGCCATGACCACGCCGGCCTTCATGTCGAGCACGCCGGGGCCGTAGAGCTTGCCGTCGGCCTCGCGCCAGGGCATCGAGCGCAGGGTGCCAAGCGGCCATACGGTGTCGAGATGGCCGAGCAGCAAGGTACGCGGAGCCTTGCTGCGCGCAGGGCCGAAGCGAAGCTCCAGCACGTCGCCGAAGAGCTTCTGGCGGTGGCGTTTGAGCGTTGCGCCGAGGGCGTCGGCCCAGCCGAGGACCACGTCGCCGGCGCGGTCTACGGCGGCTTTGTCTTCGCTGGGGGATTCGACTTCGACCAGCTGGCGGAGGCGCAGACGCAGGCGCGACTCATGGGCCTTTACCGTGGTTGCCAGATCCTGGATTGTCATCTTGTCAGGCTACATGGGTTATGGCCGAAGCAGGATGGTCGCGAACCCGGAAGCGCACGCTGTGGCGATTTTGCCACACTGCTTGGCGCAGAGGTTCGGTGTAGGCTGGCCTCTGTCGTACTTCGGGACCTGATTCTGGCGAGCGAACCCCAACTCGAACACACGCTGCTGCAGCCGCTGGAGTTTAGCGGTGTGGGGCTGCACTCCGGTGTGGAGGTAGCGATGCGGCTGGTGCCGGCGCCGGCGGGTTCAGGGATTGTGTTTCGGCGGTCCGACCTGGACGACTACGAGATTCCGGCGACGGGCCGCAACGTGGCGAAGGTGAGCTATGCGACGTCGCTGATGCGGCAGGGTGTGCTGATCTCGACGACGGAGCATCTGCTGTCGGCGCTGATCGGGCTGGGCGTGGACAACGTGATTGTGGAGATCGACAACCTGGAGGTTCCGATCCTGGACGGCAGTGCGCTGCCGTATGTGGAGGCGATTTTGGCCGCAGGTTTGAAGCGCCAGCGTCGCAAGCGCGAGTACCTGAAGATCATCAAAGATGTTGAGGTGCGCGAAGGCAGCAAGTTTATCGGGGTGTATCCGGGCGACGGCTACTCGATTGAGTACGCGATCGATTTTCCGGAGCCGATCGGGCGGGACACGTTTGTGGGCGATCTGGAGGCGGGTGATTATGCAAACCTGATTGCGCCGGCGCGCACGTTCGGGTTTCGTGAGGACGAGGCGATGCTGCGCGATATGGGGCTGATCCGCGGCGTGTCCGACGCGAGTGCGATCATACTGACGCGCAGCACGGCGGAGCAGCCGGGCAGTGTGCAGAACGGGCCGCTGCGTTTTCAGGATGAGTTTGTGCGGCACAAGGTGCTGGATCTGATTGGCGATCTGGCGCTGGCGGGGCGGCGGATATGGGGCCGCGTGGTGGCCGAACGCGCAGGCCATGCGATGCACACGGCGCTGGTGCAGCGGTTGTTGCAGGACCGCTCGGCATGGGTGCTGGCGCATCGCTACGAAGAGCAGACCGCGACAGAGGCATCGGAGTCGGCGGAGATGCTGCAGCCCTCCCATGCCTGAGACGATGGCAGCGATTGCGCTGGGTTCGAACTTGCCTTCGGTGTTTGGGGAGCCCGCGGCCAACCTGCTGGAAGCGCTGCGGCGCTTTGACGCGCTGGGGCGGGTGACGGCGGTCTCGAGCTTTCATGTGACGGCGCCGGTGGGGTATGTCGATCAGCCACAGTTTGTCAACGCGGCGGCGCTGCTGGAGACGGCGTTGACGCCGCTGGCGCTGTTGCGCGAGTTGCTGGCCATCGAGCAGGCGATGGGGCGTGACCGTGCCAGTGCACCAGCGAAGGGACCGCGGGTGATTGATCTCGACCTGCTGCTGCATGGCGCTGCGGTGTTGCAGACGCCAGAGCTGGTGCTGCCGCATCCTGCGATGCACGAGCGCGGGTTTGTGCTGGCCCCGCTGGCGGAGATTGCGCCTGCAATGTGGCATCCCACTCTACGGACGAGTGTGGCAGAGCTGCTCGCGAAGTTGCGTTAGGGCGCTTTCCATCAGGTGTAGTCGTCGCCCAAGATGCGGATTCCTCCGCTTCGCTGCGGAATGACAAATCATGAAGATTGCTGGCGACCACACCTGAGAGGAAGCTGCGTTAGCGAAACCGCACGACGGCGTCGTAGCCGTTGGCGTCGCGGTACTCTGCGCCATCGGTGGTCATCTGCAGCAGCCGCGCGCCGTCGTCGCTGCCGATGAGGGTTGCGCCGTCGTTGGCCACAAAGCAGATGAAGAAGTGGATGCAGTTGAGCTGCTGTGGCTCGCGCACGGGGCGGTCGTGCTGCAGCAGCGTGATGTACATGGGCGGATGATCGTTTTCGAGCAGCACGTCGTCGCTGAGGTTGCGGAAGACCTGCGCGCCGTCTTCAACGGCACCGTTGCGCGTGACGGAGGCGCGGAAGTCGCGCACGTAGATCTGTTGCCGATAGTAGAAGGCCGCCAATGCGGCGACCAGCAGGGCCAGCAATACTCCTCGTTTGAACGTCACAGCGCCTCTCCACTCATGCTTCTGTCTGAGATTTTTCTTCGTGATACTCCTGCTCGGTGTTGATGTTCCACAGAGCGCTCTTGTCGACGTAACCGGCGGCGATGCCATCGACGACCGCCATCGCGGTGAGCATGGAGTGGTCCTGGTTGTTGTACTTGTGCATGCCGTTGCGGCCGACGAGGAAGAGGTTCTGGAAGCTGTCGGTCCAGGCGCGTAGCTGGTCGAAGCGGTCATAGGTGCCGAAGTAAGCGGGGTACGTCTTCGGCACGCGGACGACGTGCGCGTCGAGCACCTCCGCGGTGCGGAGAATGCCGATGGTCTGCAGCTCAGCCGCGGCGAAGCGCTTGAGTTCTTCGTCGGGCATGGACCAGAGCGGATCGGTGTCGTAACAGAAGTATTCGAGACCGATCCAAACCTTGGTC
>JAJZFE010000243.1 GCA_021798655.1 Acidobacteriota bacterium
GGTTCTCGCCGGGGTCGCCGGAAACCTCGTGCAGGTTGGGAAGGTCAACGCCTTCGGTCTGCGAGATATCTTATCTCGTGATTTGCGCCCGGCACGGCCTGCCACCGTGCTCCGCCGCAGGGTGCGGGTGTACTCCTCGATAGCAGTTCATGGATGCTTGGACTGTTATGCCTACTTACTATGCGAAGCGAAGTTCAGATGAGACCGGGGCGCATTTCGGCGTCTACGATGGCGACGGTAGAGTCGTGCCGTTGTGCGATAAGTTTCTTTTCCAACTCAGGTTGAGGGATTGTTCTGTGTACACGCAGCGGTCCTATGCACTGGGCATGGCGCACTTCTTCACATGGCTCGGGGAGAACAGCATCGAGCCAGAGCAAGTTACGCGGCAGATCATTGGCCGATATATCGCAGACTTCGGAGAGAGCGAGCCTCATGGCGCGGTGGCCACACGAGCTGCGCCGAGGGTGCGAAGCGCACGCACAGTAAATCATCGTCTCAGCGTTCTGGCTTCGTTCTTCGATTTCCATATTCGTCGCGATACCGAAGATGGCACCGGTCCCTGGTGTGGTCGCACGAACCCTGCGTTGGGCAAGCTGCTTGACCGCGAGCGGCGGCACGGTATGATGGGCCGCGATTTGCCACCGCGCGCGCGGCAACGTGATGGCTTTCGCCGCAGAGTACCTTATGAAGTGCCGAAGCGTATCGAGCCGGAAGACATTCAGAGGTTGATCGACACTGCCTCATCCTTTCGGGACAAGGCGATTCTTACTCTGCTTTGTCGCACCGGCCAACGGATCGGCGATTGGAACGAGAGTGCCGGAAGGCATGGCATTCTGGGGATGTCGCTGTCGGATGTCGACCGCAAGCGAGGCCTGATCGTCGCTCGCCTCAAGGGTGCAAGAGACGAACATCGTGTGCCCGTCACTGACGATTTCTGGCCCGTGTACGAGCGTTATCTCAAGGAAGAACGCCGCACTACTGAAGACTCCGAAGCGCTCTGGGTCGCTCTGCGGAAGGGACTTGGCAAGCCATTGACCTATGCAGCATTCGAGTCGTCGCTGCGTTACATCGGTGGCAAGGCAGGTGTGCCCGTCCACCCCCATCTCTTCCGGCACACGCTCGCACAAGGCGTTCTCGACCTGACCGGCAACCTGAAGGTCGCGCAGGAGATCCTCGGTCACGCACATATCTCAACCACTGCGGACATCTATACGCGCGTCGATCCGGTGTCTCTTGTGTCTGCGGTGGAGGCGGTGAAGTCCAGCTTTAACGCCGCGTCCGATCCAACGGTTCCCGCGCACAGCGAAGAGCGTCGCTATGTCTTCGCCTACGACGCGGACACCATTGCGGAGCTCGAAGACGCTATGAACAACCAACTGCCCACAAGGAGACCATCCCCATGATGCCATCCCTGGCCGACCGCCTCTACGACAGAGCTGCTTTGCGCTCGCTATCCGACGAAGTCATTGCGTCTCTTCGCTTAACGGATAACGACAAGAGCAGGATGCGTGGCGCATGCAGGCATCTCATGGATGCGCTCGATCGCTGTCCGGGGATCACGCTTCAGCAGCGATGGCACGACTTCGAAAAGATTGTCTGGCCTCGATGGGCCAGCAACATCGACCGGCCTTGTACGTTGTGGACCTGGGGCGCACGCGTTCTCGTTCCCGCCCGCATCGTAGTTCCTAGCATGGAGTGGCTCCGTGAGCTACGCGTCAACCAGTGGATCGTACGCTTTCCCGAAGACGATGCCCTCGTCCAGCAACATCGGCTGCTGCTGGATGCGACAGCAGGCATTCGATGGGCGTCGCCGCACTCCCGGCATCTCGCCGTATCGAGCGGACTGCGCATGCTGCTGGTTCGCGGCTATACGACTCTCAACGATATTCAGGATGACGACCTCAAGCAGCTCTCCACCCACTACTCGAAGGGGATCGATGTCCTCGACGCGGCGCTGTGCGCGCTCGGCATCTTTGCACGCTCACCCAAGCATGGATCGACACGGCACAGCCGTCGCAGACCTTTGACGATCACCGAACTCGTCGAGGTCGCACGCACGCCTGCCCCGTTCCGCGACGTCATGACGCTCTACCTTGAGACCTATACTGCCCGCGTCAGCGACACCTACACGACGCGCAGAGGTAAGACGATTGCCATCGCTCATTTCTGGCGCTTCCTCACGGAACGGCACCCCGAGGTGACAAGCCCGGCCCTGGTTCGTCCCCTGCATCTGCGCGAGTACATCCCCTTCATCATGGCTCATGCTCTCACCGTAAAACGCGGCAACAACACTGGCGAAAAGGTGAGCAGTACAGCGCATTCCTGGTTGACCGATCTGCGCACCTTCTTCAGCGATCTCTGCACCTGGGCGCTGGAACCCGATTCGCCGTTCCGTGACTTTGCTCCACCGACAGTACCGCTTACCAGGCACTCTCTGCTTGGACTCGGCTTCGACAAGGCACGCGAGAGAACACGCGCACGCATCACCGCCGCCGTGCTCGATCTCGAACGCGAGATGCCGGCGATCCGTTCTTTCGCTTTGCGTCGATGGAACGATGCAACGGCTCGCATGGCAAGTCTGCCGGCTTCATCCAAGCCCTGGACGCAGGAGACCGACAGATTCTGGGACTGGGCGCTGCTTGAGTTGCTGGTGCAGAGCGGACTGCGCATCGAAGAAGCTTCCGATCTCACCACGCTCGACATCCTCAAGCGCAAGATGCCCGACGGCCGTATCTACTATCTGCTTCATGTGAAGCCCTCGAAGTTCGACCGCGCTCGTGTCCTGCCGATCGGTGACGGACTGGGTCGTGTCATCGCCGAGATCGTTCGCCACGTGAAGCGCTTTCATGGCACCAGTCATGTGCCCGTCTGCAACCACTGGAACCTCGCGCAGAAGATGCCACGGCCACCGGCGCCGTATCTGATCCAGGCCCTTCGGCACCCCAGCGCACCAGGACTCCAGACGATCCGTACACGCATCAAGGCTGTCTCGGTCGGTGCAGGTGCGCGTCGCGCCGATGGCTCGCCGCTGATTCTGCTGCCTCACGACTGTCGGCGCGTCTTCGCCTCCGAACACCTGAACAACAACACGCCCGTTCACGTCATCCAAGCCCTGCTCGGACACGCCTCGCTCGACACTGTCATGATCTATGCCAAGCTCTATCCCAGCCAACTGATCGAAGAGTACCGCAAGGCCATGCGCGGGCTTTACAACGCCCACTATGGAGAGACTGGACTCAAGAACCCCACCGCCGAAGAGTGGGCCGCCTTCGCCGCCAGTTGCAACCTGCGCGACATGGGAACGCACCTATGCGTTCTCCCCACGGGAGAACACTGCCCCAAAGGACTGCTCTGCCTCGGCTGCACCCACGCCCAACCGAAGAAGAGTGCAGTGCCTGTATTTCGGCGGATGCTTGCCAGCCATCAACGAAGTCTAAACGCAGCCAGAGGACACAACGAACCAGCCGGACAGATCGCCGCCCGCGAACTGGAACTCGTCCGCATCCAGACCGCCTTGCAACGGGCCACCGAACTGAGCGATGATGTGGCTGCTGCCATCGAGGAGCAGGCCTGAACTCCCCCGCGCCTTGTGGCGGCACACGGTGGCAGGCCGTGCCGGGCGCAAATCACGAGATAATCTGTCGAAGACATAGGCATTCCGAAAGCCGACAAGGACGCGGGTGTTCTGCTTGGTGATGTCCTTCTCGGCCTCTTCGTCGCGCTTGCGCTGGATGCCGATGATGGGGGCAAGGATGCGGATGCCCTTCTCGCCCTTCTTGACCTTGCGGCCAAGCTGGTTC
>JAJZFE010000469.1 GCA_021798655.1 Acidobacteriota bacterium
CGTCATGGGCTCCCCTGAAAAACGCTACATCCTCGAGTCCATCGGCTCCGGCGTCGCCATCCTCGACTACGACAACGACGGCTGGCCCGACATCTACCTCGTCAACGGCAGCACCCAGGCCGCGCTCGAAGACGCCAATGGCAAGCCCGGCAAGGCCCTCCCGCCCCACGCCGCCCTCTTCCACAACAACCACGACGGCACCTTCACCGACGTCACGGAAAAAGCCGGCGTCGCCAACAACCGCTGGGGCTTCGGCGCCGCCGTCGCCGACTTCGACAACGACGGCTTCCCCGACATCTACGTCACCAACTTCGGCAAAAACCGCCTCTACCACAACAACCACAACGGCACCTTCACCGACATCGCCGAAAAGGCCGGCGTCACCCTCGGCAACTGGTCCACCGGCGCCACCTGGGGCGACTACGACGGCGATGGGCTCCTCGACCTCTTCGTCCCCGGCTACGTCCACACCGACCTCGCCCACATGGTCACGGCCTCCGACGACATCCCGCTCAGCTTCTGCAGCTATCGCGGCGTCAAGACCATCTGCGGCCCCCGCGGCCTTCCCGGCGAACCCGACCACCTCTTCCACAACAACGGCGACGGCACCTTCACCGACGTCTCCGAAAAAGCCGGCGTCGCCGACAAGGCCGGCTACTACGGCCTCACCTCCCTCTTCGTCGACATCAACAACGACGGCCGTCCCGACCTCCTCGTCGGCAACGACTCCACACCCAACTACCTCTACATCAACAACGGCGACGGCACCTTCACCGACCAGTCCTACCCCTCCGGCTACGCGCTCGACAAAGACGGCCGCGAGACCGCCAGCATGGGCATCGCCGTCGGCGACTACCGCAACAACGGTCAGCTCGACATCTTCAACACCACCTTCTCCGACGACTACAAGGTCCTCTACCGCAACGACGGCGACGCCAACTTCACCGATGTCTCCGACGACCTCCACATCGCCGCCCTCACCATCCCCTTCCTCGGCTGGGGCACCGCCTTCCTCGACTACGACAACGACGGCTGGCAGGACCTCCTCGAAGTCGACGGGCACATCTACCGCAACGCCGACGCCAACAACTGGGGCACCACCTGGGCCCAGCGCCCGCTGCTCTTTCATAATGACCAGGGCAAAAAGATCGAGCCCGTCCCCGCCGTCGAAGGCACCGCGCTCGCCGAAACCCTCACCTCCCGCGGCCTCGCCATCGGCGACCTCTTCAACAACGGGCACCTCGACGCCGTCATCAACAACCTCGACGCTCCGCCCTCCCTCTTCCGCAACGTCGACGCCAACCACAACCACTGGCTCTCTCTCCGCCTCATCGGCAGCGGCCAACCCGGCCCGCACGGCTTGAAGTCCTCGCGCGACGCCATCGGCGCCACCCTCTACCTCACCGCCAACGGCATCCGCCAGCGCGCCGACATCTTCGCCGGCGGCAGCTTCGCCTCCACCTCCGACATCCGCGCCCACTTCGGCCTCGGCACCGCCACCTCCGTCACCTCCCTCGAAGTCCACTGGCCCAGCGGCCGCACCGAAACCTTCCCCGTCCCCGCCCTCGACCGCCTCCAAACCCTCTCCGAAGGCAAAGGCACAGCCGTCACCCCCAAACCCTGACCCCGCAGCCCTTTGTCATTCCGCCGCCCTTTGTCATTCCGCCCCCCCCTTTGTCATCCCGCCCCCCCTTTGTCATTCCGCAGCGCAGCGGAGGAATCCGCATCTCCACCCGCCGCCTCTCCCCCCACCGCCTCTCCACCTTTCGATGCAGCCAACACTCAGCCAAACACCCGCTGACAACCGTGCCTTCGCGCATGTACTGTGAAGAAGGATTGCCACGGCTCCTCGCTGCACGATGCCTACTCTTCGCACAACCCGCACCCTCATCGCCGCCGGACTCTTCGCCGCCTCTGTAGCCCTGCTGCTGATCCCACGCTCGGTTCGAGCACGCGCCGCAGACGATGACGCCCACGCCGCCGCACGCGCCGCCTACAACGCCAAAACCGCGGCCATCTACAACTACAAGTTCGGCACCGCGGGCCCGTTCCTCCCCTCCAACGCCACCACCGACACCGGCGCGTTCATCGACCCCAAAGACTTCCCCACCGCCGCCTACTGCGGCCACTGCCACCAGGCCGCCCACGCGCAGTGGCGCGAGTCCGCGCACGCCAACTCGAACCGCGTTCCCTACTACCTCCGCAACGTCAACCTGCTCGCCGCCGAAAAGGGCATCGCCTACACGCGCCACTGCGAAGGCTGCCACGACCCCATCTCCGTCGTCTCCGGCGCGCTCACGGAGAAGTCGCCCCGCACCCGCCCCTACGATCAGGACGGCGTCACCTGCATGGTCTGCCACTCCATCCAGTCCGGCACCACGCGCGGCACCGGCAGCTACGTCATGGGCATCCCGGCCGTCCTCCTCGACGCCGCCGGAAACCCCATCCACGGCCCCGTCTCCGACGCCGACATCCTCGCCCATCTCGACCGCCACTCCGCCGCCGTCATGAAGCCCTTCTACCGCACCAGCGAGTTCTGCTCCTCCTGCCATGAAGCCGCGCTGCCCAAATCCCTCAACGACTACAAGTGGCAGCGCGCCATCTCCCTCTACGAAGAGTGGCAGGGCTCCTCCTTCGCCAAACAGTCGCCGCTGCCCTTCTACCACAAGCCCGTCGTCTCCACCTGCCAGACCTGCCACATGACCCGCGAGGCCATCGGCTCGCTCTCGGACTACTCCGCCAAGTCCATCGACGGTGCACCGCGCTCCATCGTCTCCCACCGCTGGCTCGGCGGAAACACCTCCATCCCCAAAATCTACAAGTACCCCGACCAGATGCGGCTCGTCACCGACTTCCTCCAGAACCAGGTCTTCAACATCGACCTCTTCGCCCTGGAGCAGGAATCGAGTGCCCCCTCGTCGCCGGCGGCCTCCTCCCCGGCAAAGGACAGCTCGCAGCCGCCCGACACCTCCCACCTCATCGCCCCGCTCGGCACGGCTCCCTTCACCCTCGCCCCCGGCAAGCGCGTCGTCGTCTCCGTCGTCATCCAGAACAAGGGCATCGGCCACTCCCACGTCCCCGAGCAGCGCGACATGTACGAGTCCTGGGTAGACTTCACCGTCAAAAACACCGCCGGCAAGACGCTCTACGAGTCCGGCGCCATCCAGCCCAAAGACGACGAGCTCGACCCCGCCGCCCACAGCTTCACCAACCGCCTCATCAACAAGCAGGGCGGCATGAACGCCCTCCACCAGGTCTGGGACAACCGCGTCGTCGCCTATAACAACACCATCCAGTCCGGCCGCTCGCAGCTCATCCGCTACGCCTTCACCATGCCCCGCGACGGCTCCCCCGTCGCCGTCACGGCCACCGTCCGCTACCGCCGCTTCGACCAGCACTTCATGGACTTCGGCATGAGCGTACCCATCGGCGCGCCCCACTGGCAGCAGCCCATCGTGGACATGGTCTCCACCACCCGCGTCTTCCACTCCGGCGACAACCCCGCCGACTCCGGCACCCCCGACCCCAAAGCCGTCAACCCCGTCTGGATGCGCTGGAACAACTACGGCATCGGCCTGCTCGACGCCCAGCAGTACGCCGCCGCCGTCGCCGCCTTCCAGCGCGTCGTCACCTTGCGCCCCGACGACTTCGACCCGCCCACCAACATCGCCCTCACCTACATCTCGTGGGAGAAGTACGACGACGCGGTCCCCTTCCTCAACCAGTCCCTCGCGCTCAGCAAAGACAACCCCCGCGCGCTCTACTATCTCGCGCTC
>JAJZFE010000204.1 GCA_021798655.1 Acidobacteriota bacterium
GATCTGAAGGCAACAAGATTCCGGCGAGCCGTTTGAATCCGGTAGGCGTGGCGTTGGCGAAGGCTTATCCTCTGCCGAATACGCCGGTGGTTTCGTATGGCAGCTTCAACTTCAACGGTGGGGATACGCTGGGTGATCGTGCGGATGAGTTTGATGGCAAGTTGACGCACCAGTTTGGATCCCGCTGGCTGGCGGACTTCTACTATCTGCACTATGGCAGCAAGGAGCCGGGCGGCAATGCGTTGGAGTCGGCGGCAGGCAGTTCATCGTCGTACCTGCTGTATCGCAAGGTGGACGCGATAGGAATCCAGAACACGGTGACGTTGAATCCTTCGACGGTGCTGACGATCGGGTTCGGCTTTAACCGGTTTCCGAACGATACGAAGGACATCAGTTCCGGTTTCGATCAGACGACGCTGGGCTTTCCTGGCTCGTATGTGAGTGCGTTGTCGAAGACGGGTTTTCCGCGGATTACGGCGGATGCCAACCTTTCGAACGAGTCGACATCGAACTCCGGGCCGGCGGTATTCTTCTCGCGTAACTTTGTGTCTGGTATTGCGAAGAGCCTGGGCAAGCACAATCTGAAGGCTGGCTATGTGTTTCGTGCGATCAGCCTGACTTACACGAGCTTGAGCGATTCCGACGGAACGTACGGATTCGACAACACGTTTACTTCGGCGGACAACACCTCGACGAAGAGCGGTGCGACGGCGGCGGACATGGTGTTGGGTTATCCGACCTCGGGATCGGTGATTACGCCGACTCAGTTGGCGATTACGACGGCGTACCAAGCGGTGTATCTGCAGGACGACTTCCGGGTAACGCCGAAGCTGACGTTCAACCTGGGAATCCGGTATGAGCATGAGCCGGGGGTGCATGAGCGTAGCAATCACTACTCGGTTGGATTTGACCAGAAGGTGCAGAATCCTCTGACGGCATCCTCCGGTGTGGCGACGTTTGGCGGGGTGGAGTTTGCCGGCCAGAATGGGTACAAGACCTCGACTGGCAACATGGGCAGCAAGGTTGCTCCGCGAGCCGGTTTTGCTTACCAGATTGACAATGCGACGGTGGTACGCGGCGGTTATGGCTGGTTCTATGCGCCGCTGGTGTATACGAACAATGCCGCGCTGGCACCGGGCTATGTGGCGACGAGCACGTATGTTGCGACGAACGGTGGCGGCTTGCCTGCGAACAGCTTGTCGAACCCGTTTCCGAATGGTTTGCAGAAGCCGACGGGCAGTGCTGCGGGCTATCTGACGGGCGTGGGCAGTGCGTTGACGGTGATCGATCAAGGGCGGCGCGCACCTCGTTTCGACTCCTACTCGGCTGACATTGAGCACGAGTTCCGTTATGGCGTGGCGGTGAAGGTTGGCTACGTTGGCGGGCATGGAACGAACTTTGCGAACACGATCAACCTGAACCAGTTGGGTGACTCGTTCTATGCGCAGGGCAGTGCGCTGACTGCGGCCACGGCGAACCCTTACTATCAGGCGGGCGGCACGGGAGCATTGGGAGGATCGAAGGTGGCTGCGAACCAGCTACTGCGTCCGTTCCCAGCGTTCACGTCGATCTCTGACCTGGTGGGCAATGGTGTTTCGGACTACAACGCGCTGGACGTGAAGGTACAGAAGAGTTTTTCGAAGGGTGTGTCTGTGCTGATGGCGTACACGTGGGCTTCCAACTGGGACAACCTGTACGGCACTGGGAGCACGCTGAACCCTGGGGACAATGGTCCACAGGATATTTACAACATGTCTTCGGAGTACTCGCGGTCGATCAACGATATGCCGAACCGGTATACGCTGGCGGTGACGTACGATCTTCCGTTTGGCCGGGGCAAGCAGTTCCTGTCGGGTAGCGGCCGGTTGCTGGATCTGGCGGTTGGCGGCTGGACGTTCAACGACATTACGGTGATGCAGAGCGGATCGCCGCTGGCGATAACGCAGGCGTCGAACCCGAATGGTGCGCTGGGCAATTCGACGATGCGTCCGACGCTGGTGGCGACCTCTGGCGGAGCGTGCTACTCGGGTAGCCCGGAAGGACGGCTGGGAGCGTACTTCAACACGGCGGCGTATGCGTCGACACCGGCGTTCTCTTATGGCAATGCCAAGCGTACGTCGAACTGCTATGGTCCGGGGTATGTGAATTCGGACCTGTCGATCAACAAGAGCTTCAAGGTGACGGAGCGGGTAGGCGCGCAGTTCCGGGCAGAGGCTTTGAATGCGTTCAATACGCCGGAGTTCAATGCACCGAACCTGGCGATTGGGAACAAGTCTGCGGGCCAGATTACGGGCACGCTGGGCTTTCCTCGGTTGATTCAGTTGGGCGGACGTCTGACGTTTTAATTGCTGGATGGCAGGATGTGTTTTAGAACTGGGGTGCCTGCGACGGTGCCCCGGTTTTTTGTGGGTTGGAGGTGGGGGAAGGTAGAAGAGGGTGCATGTGGTGGTGTGGATGTGATACAAAGGGCGCGTACTGGAGTTTGTTGAAATTGGTCCGTCCAATTTTGATTTGATCCGTTCAGGTTCCTAAATAATTCTCTTGAAAGAGCAGCGGTTCCGTGACGGTACCGGCTGGAGGCGTGTCCATGGAAAAGGGTAGTTGCGATATTGGCTTGATTGGCTTGGCCGTAATGGGTCAGAACCTGGTGCTGAACATGAACGACCACGGGTACAAGGTGGCGGTGTGGAACCGGACGGTATCGAAGGTGGATGATTTTATTCAGAACGAGGCAAAAGGGACGCAGGTAGTTGGTGCGCACTCGGTGGAGGAGATGTGCGGTCTGCTGAAGAGTCCGCGGCGGGTGATGATTATGGTGAAGGCGGGGGATGTGGTTGATCAGACGATCGACCAGGTGCTGCCTTACCTGGAGAAGGGCGACATCATTATTGATGGCGGCAACTCACTGTTTACGGACTCGAACCGGCGGACGAAGGATCTGGCGGCGAAGGGGATTCTGTTTGTGGGGACTGGGGTTTCGGGCGGGGAAGAGGGAGCTCGTTTTGGCCCGTCGATTATGCCGGGTGGAAATCCGGAGGCGTGGCCGCATGTGAAGGAGATCTTTCAGGCGATTTCGGCCAAGGTGGAGGACGGGACACCGTGCTGCGACTGGGTGGGCGAGAACGGTGCGGGCCACTACGTGAAGATGGTGCATAACGGCATTGAGTATGGCGATATGCAGCTGATTGGCGAGGCGTACCAGTTGCTGAAGGACGGACTGGGCCTGACGGCGGATGAGTTTGCCGCAGTGTTTTCGGAGTGGAACAAGGGTGAGCTGGACAGCTTTCTGGTGGAGATTTCGGCCGAGATCTTTGCGAAGAAGGATGAGGACGGCGAGCCGCTGGTGGACAAGATTCTGGATACGGCGGGGCAGAAGGGGACGGGCAAGTGGACGGCGATCTCTGCGTTGGATTTGGGGATGCCGGTGACGTTGATTGGCGAGAGCGTGTTTGCGCGGTGCCTTTCGGCGTTGAAGGATGAGCGGGTGCTGGCGGCGAAGGTGCTGGATGGGCCGAAGAAGGCGCTGACGGTGACGGAGAAGCAGACGTTTATCGAGGATGTGCGGCGGGCGCTGTACTGCTCGAAGATGATTAGCTACGCGCAGGGTTACATGTTGCTGCGCGAGGCGGCCAAGAGCGAGGGCTGGAACCTGAATATGGGCGGCGTGGCGCTGATGTGGCGCGGCGGCTGCATTATTCGGAGCGCGTTTCTGGGCAACATCAAGGCAGCATACGACAAGAATCCGAAGCTGCTGAATCTGCTGATGGATGACTTT
>JAJZFE010000325.1 GCA_021798655.1 Acidobacteriota bacterium
ACGGCGACGTCGATCAGATTTTGCTGCTGGAACTACCCATCGCGGGCTCGCTGCTTGAGCTGCGCATCACCGGCTTCGCCGACGGTCTGCGCGCAGAGTTGCCCAGCGTCGCCAGCGTGCCCGTCGTACACCTCAACGGCCGCGGAGACTTCGAGCAGGTGCTCGAGATCGTGCGCCAGTACCTGCGCCGCGCCCCTGCCCGCCGCACACTCATCGGCACAGTCAATGACGTCTGCGCGCTCGCCGCGCTGCGGGCCTTTGAAGAAGCCGGTGCCAGCGAACGCTGCGCCGTCGTCGGCCAGAACGCGATCCGCGAAACACGCAACGAGCTTCGTCGTCCTGGAACACGCCTGGTCGGAACGGTCGCCTACTTTCCCGAGCGCTACGGCGACGAGATCATCCCGCTCGCCATCGGCATGTTGCAGAAGAAGTCCGTCGCATCCACCGTCTTCGTCAAGCACCAGCTCATCACACCTCGCAACGTTGACCTCATCTATCCGCTTGATGAACGGCACGACTCCCGGATGGGAATCGCCCAGCAACTGGCGCGCGTCGGCTAATCGGCCGTGCCGCTTGGCGGAACATTGGCCTCGCCCTGTTTTCGATCTGTCCACCTCCCGCGCTGTGCGCTACTCTGCACCAGTTGTTTCGAACCTCCCGTTTCCATGCGCCGCAGGAAGAAGCAGCGAACAGGAACCAGCCAACAAGAACCAACCAACCTATGACCGCAGATACGCCGCACGACAATCGAATCTTCGCAACGTATTGGATCGAGACAGCATTCCCACTCGACCAGGCCGCCGCCACAATGGCCGGGGAGCAGTCCACTGGAACGTTCCTCCGCGTACCCGGCGAAACCGACGAACTCCGCGAGCACTTCGCTGCCCGTGTTGAAAGCATCGAGCGCGTCGAAGCTCTCTCCTCCGGCTGCGAACCGAGTCTGCCCGGCGCCGGCACGCCGCCAAACTGGGACGGAGTCCGCCGCACCGCCGAGGTCACACTCTCCTGGCCGCTCCACAACATCGGGCCGTCGTTGCCCAACCTGCTTGCGACCGTCGCTGGCAACCTCTCTGAGCTGAAGGCATTCAGCGGCCTCAAGCTGCTCGACCTTACGCTGCCCGTCGCCTTCCTTCACGCCTATCGCGGTCCGCAGTTCGGCGTCGCAGGCACGCGCGCATTCACCGGTGTTTACTCCCGTCCACTGATCGGCACCATCATCAAACCCAGCCTCGGCATGTCGCCGCAGGATACGGCGGCTCAGGTCCAGCTGCTCGCCGACGCCGGCATCGACTTCATCAAAGATGACGAGTTGCAGTCCGACGGCCCGCATTGCCCCTTCCACCTGCGCGTCACGGCCGTGCAGGACGTGCTGAACCGCCACCGTGATCGCACCGGAAAAACCGTGATGTACGCGGCAAACATCACCGGCGATCTTGACCAGATGCTCGCGCGACATGACCATGTCCTCGCCTCCGGCGGCTGCTGCGTCATGGTCAGCATGAACTCCATCGGCCTTCCTGCGATGAAGGTTCTGCGTGCACACTCGCAACTGGTCATTCACGGGCACCGCAACGGATGGGGCATGATGGGCCGCTCGCCGGCGCTCGGCATGTCCTTTGTCGCGTTCCAAAAGCTCTGGCGTCTGGCAGGCATCGATCACACCCATGTAAACGGGCTGCGCAACAAGTTCTGCGAGTCCGACGCATCTGTCCTCGCCTCGGCGCGCGCGTGCCTGGCACCCATGTTTCCCGCGCCGGCGCTCGGCTGTCAGGTGATGCCCGTCTTCTCCTCCGGCCAGTCCGCTCGGCAGGCCCCGGACACCTTCCGCGAGATCGGCAGCACGGACCTCATCTACGCCTGTGGCGGCGGCATTCTCGGTCATCCTTCGGGCCCGGCCGCCGGTGTTCGCAGCCTGCGTCAGGCCTGGCAGGCTGCCGTTGAAGGTATCTCACTCACCGACTTCGCACGCACGCATCCAGAGCTCGCTGCAGCTCTCGAAACCTTCGGCACCTAACCGCCACGCACTCTACTATGGATCTTCTCTACAGCTTCTACGGCGACGACTTCACCGGCTCCACCGATGTCCTCGAACAACTCGCCTCAAACGGCATACCGACCGTGCTGTTCGTCGCGGCGCCTACGTCCGAGCAACTCGCCGCGTTCCCTGATGCACGCGCGATCGGCATCGCGGGGGACAGCCGCTCGCGTTCGCCGCAGTGGATGTCCGAGAACCTGCCGGCCATCTTCACAGCGCTGCAGTCTCTGCACGCACCCATCCTGCACTACAAAGTCTGCTCCACCTTCGATAGCTCCCCTGCGCACGGCAACATCGGCCGCGCGATTGAGATCGGCCTGCAGACCCTGCGGCCGTCGTTCGTGCCCGTCGTTGTCGGTGCTCCGCATCTGCGCCGCTACGTTGTCTTTGGCAACCTCTTCGCCGCAGCTCCCGATGGCCGCGTCCTTCGCATCGACCGCCACCCCATGGCGCATCATCCTGTCACGCCCATGCGCGAAGCCGATCTCCGCGTCCATCTCAGCGCGCAGACTGCGCTCTCCATCGGCCTGGTCGATCACACCGCAGTGAGCAATGGCACGGCAGCCACCCTGCTGCAGCATCAACTCGCAACGGGCCACCAGCCCGTGCTCTTTGACACCGTTGACACCACCTCGCTCGCAGCCATCGGCGATCTGTTGTGGGGCCGCGCACAGCAGGAGCCTCTCTTCTCCGCCTCCAGCTCTGGCCTTACCGTTGCGATTCTCGGTGCCATGCGCAGCGCCGGCCTGCTGCCGCCGCCTGCACCTGCATCCCTCGTTTCCATCGCGACGCCGCTGCTCGTCGTCAGCGGCTCCTGCTCGCAGGTCACTGAACGCCAGATCCGCTATGCTCTCGCCCACGGCTATCGTGGCATCGCAGTGAACCCCGCCGCACTTCTCCGTTCGCCTGCAGACACGCTTGCGTCGGTGGTCGCATCGCTCCAGGCCGGGCATGACACCGTCGTCTACACCACGCTCGGCCTGCCCGCCACGCAGAGGCATGGAGACGCCCTCGGTCGTTCTCTCGGCACACTTCTGTCGCACATTCTCGAACGCAAGGCCGCCAGACGCGTCTTGCTCTGCGGCGGCGACACCGCCTCACACGCTGTGCAGCAGATGGGTCTCCAGGCACTCACCTGGCTGGCCAACCTGCAGCCCGGAGCTCCGCTTTGCCGCGCCCACGCCCCCGGCAATCCCGTCCTGCACAACCTCGAACTCGTCCTCAAAGGCGGACAGGTCGGCACGGACAACTTCTTCGACGTCGTCCGCGGTGCGGCGCGCTAACGCTCTGCGGCAATCCCCAGCGTGCAGTCCACCCGCGCAAACAACACCGCTGCCAGCAGCACGGCCACAGCCACTCCGCGCAGCGGCAGGTTGTAGTCGCCCGTCGCCTGCACCACGTAGCCAAAGAGGATCGTGCACAACCATCCGCCCAGATTGCCAGCCGTATTCATCATGCCCGTGGCCGTGCCGCCGTACTCACCACCAAGGCTCATGCACATCGCCCACGCCGCCGGCAGCATCAGGTCCATCGCTCCAAAGCCCAGCGTCGCCAGTGCAAGAACTGCGCCGCGCGAATGAACCACGCTCATGCCGAGCAGCAGCAATCCGCCCACGGTCAGGCTCGTCGCCGTCACCCACCGATAGGCGCTGCCCCGTCCGAACCGTTCCACCAATCGCTCGCTCAACACGCCGCCGACCAGATTGCTCAGCATCCCCATCAGAAATGGGAACGCTG
>JAJZFE010000092.1 GCA_021798655.1 Acidobacteriota bacterium
GCGCGCTGGAGCGAGGGGTTGGTGGAGGGATCGAGGTTGGGAGTGAAGAGACTCATACGTGCAGGGATTGGAGATCAGAACTCCGGGATTGGGTGCGTTGGCGGAGGGCTTCGTAGAGGAGGGTGGAGCCGGCGACTGCGGCGTTGAGCGACTCCACCGCACAGGGAATGTGAAGGCGAGCTTGCGCGAGAGCGAGGGCTGTGGCAGAGAGGCCTGCGCCTTCGTTGCCGATCATGAAGGCGATGCGGGAGGCGAAGTGAGCTTCGAAGAGCGAGATGGAGTCGAGTCGTTGCGCTACCGCTGCATAGACGGTGGATCCCTGGTGGGCGAGTTGCGCGGCGATCTGAGCGAGGGGTGCGCGGATGATGGGGATGCGAAAGACAGACCCGGCAGAGGCGCGAACGACCTTCGGGTTCCACTGGTTGACGGTGTCGGGCGTGAGGAAGATCTGCTGCGCGGCGAAGGCTTCGGCCGAGCGAATGAGCGTGCCGAGGTTGCCGGGATCCTGCAGGCTTTCGAGCACGAGCACGACCGATTGAGGCTGCGACGCGGGAGGCTGCGTCGCGGGGATGAGAAGGGTGGCAGCGATGCCCTGGGGAGAGGTAGTCTCGACGGCGCTCGCGAAGACATCGCGGCTGAGGGTAAGGACGGTGGAGGCTGCGAGTCCGGCGAGCGAGGGGCGATCGAGGACAGATTCGCTGCCTTCGCGGAGGAAGAGGGTTTCGAGAGTGAGGCCAGAGCGGAGGGCCTCGACGATGAGGTGCTCGCCTTCCAGTCCGAGGAGGTCGCCGGGCTGCGAGGCCTTGCCGCTGAAGGAGGCGCGGAGAGCTTTGACGCGGGCGTTGGACTTGCTCGTGATGGGGATGGATGGAAGCATCATGCGTGCGGTAAAAGACGTTGAACCCCAGTGTACGCGCAGATTCGCCGAAGATTGTGCGGCGTGGGCTTCGCCGCGACCGAGCGGATGGGATAAAGTCATTGCTGGGGTAGAGTGACCTTGAACGCTGAAGTGATTCGTATTCATCCGGACGAACCGGAACCTCGTTTGATCGGACAGGTCGTGGAGTCGCTGCAACGCGGCAATGTGGTGGCGCTGCCGACAGATACGTTCTACGGCCTGGCGGTGGACCCGGTGAACCTGCGTGCGGTGGAACACATCTACGAGTTGAAGACGCGAGCGAGACACAAACCGCTGAGCCTGCTGATCTCGGATGTGGCGCAGGCGTATGAGCTGGCGCGGTCGATCGACAGCACCTTCGACAAGCTGGCGGAAAAGTTCTGGCCGGGACCGCTGACGATTGTGGTGAAGGCCGGGAGCAAACTGCCGCTGCGCGTGACGGCGAATACCGGGAACGTAGCGCTGCGGGTACCCGAGACGCAGATCTGCAGGGCTGTGGTGAGTGCGCTGGGGCTGCCGATTACGGCTACGTCGGCAAACCTGAGCGGGCAGCCGGAGTGCACCTATGCGGCTTGCGTGCGCGACCAGTTTGGCGAAAAGATTCCGCTGATTGTGGATGGTGGGCCGACGGCACGGTCGGTGGCGACGACCATTGTGGACCTGAGTGGCGGCGGAAACTCGTGGATGATTCTGCGCGAGGGAGCCATCCCTACGTATGAGATTGCGCTCGCACTGCAGCATTAGATAGAGACGCTTCAATGAGAGACGCTGGATTCTGCACAAGCGATCGCGGCATACTTAGAGCAGGTTCCGTTACGCATGGGTACAACACCGATCACGGCGAAGAGTCGTCCGCACAGAAGCGTCCACTGGATGCGCTGGACGGTGTTTGTGCTGATGATGATCGCGGCGGGATGGTTCACGTGGGTGTATCGGCAGATTGTGGCGACAGCCACGATCGATAACGCGCAACCGGCAGATGCGATTGCGGTGTTCGGGGCGGCGGAGTATGCGGGGCGGCCTTCGCCGGTGCTGCACGCCCGGCTGGACAAGGCCGTGGCGCTGTATGACGAGAACATGGCGCCGGTGATTGTGACACTGGGGGGCGGCTCGGATAAGGACTCGGGTAAGACCGAGGGCGGCGTGGGCCGCGATTATCTGCTGGCCAATGGCGTACCGTACGACAGAATGATTGCCGAAACCAAGTCGTTCGACACGGAGCAGCAGGTGGACAGCCTGGCCCGGATTGCGGCGCGGGAACACTTTCACCACGTGATCGTGGTGAGCGATGGGACGCACCTGTTTCGGATTGCGCTGCTGTGCAGGCGCGCGGGGCTGGAGGTGTATACGTCGCCGCGCGCACCGCTGGGACACATCGACGATCTCGACGCGGCGGAGCGAGTGATGCATGAGATGCTGAGCTATACGGCGCTGCGGATGAACCTGCATGTGAGCTCGGTGCATCTGTGGCTGAATGGCCGGACGGGCTGAGAACTAGTCTTCGTCGTCGGCAATGGGGGCGGGTATGCCGCCTTCCCTGCGCATGCGCAGATAGCCGCGAATGAAGGGCTCAAGCGCTCCGTCAAGCACCTTGTCGACGTCGCCGACTTCAACGCGCGTGCGCAGATCTTTCGCCATGCGGTAGGGCTGCAGGACGTAGCTGCGAATCTGTGAGCCGAACTTGATGTCGAGCTTGGAGTCTTCGAGCTTACGGCTGATCGCCTTCTTCTTGTCGAGTTCGTACTCGTAGAGTTTGGAGCGCATCATCTTCATGGCTCGGTCCTTGTTCTTGTGCTGTGAACGCTCGTTCTGGCAGCCGGTGACGAGGCCTGTAGGAATATGCGTGATGCGCACGGCGGAGTCTGTGGTGTTGACGTGCTGGCCACCCTTGCCGCCGGAGCGGTAGGTGTCAATGCGGAGGTCTTCAGGCTTGATGTCGATGACGATGGTGTCGTCGATTTCGGGTGAGACGAAGACGCTGGCGAAGCTGGTGTGGCGGCGCTTGGCGGAGTCGAAGGGCGAGATGCGAACGAGGCGATGAACGCCCGTTTCACCCGAGAGCAGGCCGAAGGCAAAGTCGCCGGTGATGGTGAAGGTGGCGGACTTGATGCCGGCTTCGTCACCGTCCTGGATCTCGTTGATCTCGACCTTGAAGCCCTGACGTTCGGCCCAGCGAATGTACATGCGCATGAGCATCTCGGCCCAGTCCTGGCTCTCGGTGCCGCCGGCGCCGGGGTGGACGGTGACGATGGCGTTGAGCGGGTCGGTGTCGCTGGAGAGCATGGTTTTGGATTCGAGCGCGTCGGCGAACTCGACCAGCGCGGGGATCTCGCGGGTGAGGTCGGGCTCGGTGTTTTCTCCTTCGCGGGCTAGCTCGAAGTAGGCGTCGATGTCGTCGGAGCGACGAGCGAGTTCGGCATCGTCAGCGATGAGGGTTTCTAGACGCTTGCGCTCGCGCATCAGGGGCTGCGACCTGGCGGCGTCAGCCCATACGGACGGGTCGGAGATCTTCTGCTCGACGGTGGCTAATTCAGATTTGAGGCGGGGGGCGTCAAAGATACTCCCGCAGTTCGCGTACTTTCTCGCGGACCGGGGAGTAGGAAAATTCGAGATCACTCAGCATGGTTCTAGTTTACTTGGGTTTGCGTTGTAAATCTTTTGCGGACAAGACCAAATCCAAGCAAGAGCGAGGTTACGAGGGCACAGAGCCATGGGAACCAATCGCCGTAACGGCTATAGAAGGTGATGTCACTCTCGTAGCCGAAGGGCACCTGAACCGAAGTGCGGATGTGGCGCGGAATGGTTTCAGTGATGCGCCCGCGGGGGTCGATGGCGGCGGTGATGCCGGTGTTGGTCGC
>JAJZFE010000366.1 GCA_021798655.1 Acidobacteriota bacterium
TTCGCCAAGGCGGGTGGCGTGATGTATACGCCCCGGTTCCGGTTCCGGCTGCCTGATGGGGAACTGGTGATGGTGCAGGCTGCGCGTGGGGCGGAAGAGATTGAGTTTGACGCGGGGGAGACGGTGCCGGTGCTGTATCGTGCGGGTGATCCGCAGGGTGCGGTGATTGCGACGACTTGGCTGGCGTATGAGAAGGCGATTCTGTTTGGAGTGTTGGGTGTGGTGGTGTTCGATTTGGGGTGGGCGCTGCGGGTGATGGTGCGGCGGAGAGTTGTGGCTTAGTGCTACTTCGCGATTGCTGTGAGCCGAAGAACTTGCATCGTTATTTTCGCGTGAAAATGACGTGGGTAGTGGGACGTCGAGGCTTTGAACGGTGCCGGACCGGAAACATGCCTAACGCTCGTAATGCAGGCGGAGAGAAAAGATGCCGGGGATGGGGCCGCGATCTTTGTTGAACGCAGGGTCGTCCACGAACTGGTAATCGAGGGTGCTGTAGAAGTGCTTGGAAAATTGATGATCGTAGTAGAGTTCGACGTTCTTCTCCGGGGCGTAGTTCAGAGCGCCGTCGCCGGTGAGGATGCCGATACCGCCGGCTGCGAGGTAGTCCTGGTTGGGCTTTGAAATGCCGCTGGTGATGAATGCCGCGCCGATGACGTCGCCGGGTTGCTTCCACTTCTCGCCCTTGATGCTCGTGCCAAATGTTGCTGTCCAGTTGGAATCGGTGAACTCGAAGGACTCGTTCTGGCCGGAGTTCCAACCGATGCGGGAAAACGCTCCAATGTTTTTGGTGAGTTCCTGCTCCACGTTGAGCCCGAAGCCCCAGGTGTTGCGTAAGGCGTGCGTGCTGTCGATTCCACCGGTTACGCCATTAGCGCTGGCGAGGAATTGTGCGGGAGTGCCCCAGATGGCGAGCGTGGCGGGGGCATTGGCTAAAGCTACGGCTGCTTTATAACTGCCCATGTTCGCACGGTCATCGAAGACGAGGAGGCGAACCGTGCCTGGATGGGAGCGGAGGGTGTGACGGTGTTCCAACTCGGTGACCATTCCCCAGTCCTGGAAGATTTTGCCGTCGCCGCCTTCAGATTCGTTCGGGAGGGTGATGTACAGGCCCTCGGCGGTGAATTGATTTCTGTATTTCGACATTTGGAACCATCCGTAGCGGAGGGCCCAGTTCGAGTGGTTCGCTTCGATGGCGATGCCGGTGGTATAGCCCAGGGCGTCGGCCGGGTAGTCGTACGCTGCGTTGGCCATTAAGGCCCAGTTCAAGAATTGTTCGCGCGGGTCATTGGAGTATTGGTTGTTGTCGAAGACGTCCTTGACGCTGAATCTGCCGACGGTGATCGTGATGCGATTGGTGTCCTGCCGGCCGCGAAGGGTCAGCAGATCGTCGTCCACTGATTGCTGACGCTTGCCATCCAGATTGATGGTCTTGCGGACGAAGAAGCGCACGATGGAAAAGTGAGGGTAGCGGACGCCCACCTTGAACGCTTCGCCGTTGGGGAAGTTGTCAATGCCATAGGTGTTGTTGAGGCCAAAGCCTTGCCATAACAGGGTATCGATATGGAACTCCATGCCGAACCCCAGCCGATAGCCGAAGTATGCGTCGGCTGATTCGGTTTCGCGAGCCTGACCCTGGGTGGGCAGGCTGCTCCCGGTCCCGTAGACCAGATAGGCAGGGTTGGAGTATTTAGCGGAGAAGGAGGGATAGCCAGTGCCGACGAGGGTGTACTGCGCGTGGAGATTGTATTTTTGCGGCAGCGGTTCGGTGGATGCTTCGGTGGTCGAAGGGGTTGGGGCGGGCGCTTCGGGCCGCGTGGTGGCGACGGAGGGAGCGTCGGTGAAGGGAGCACTTGCGGTAGTGTCGCTTAGCTGAATAAGCGACACTGCAGGCGGCTGCGAGAGGGGAGACGTCGGGGAGGGAGCGTCGGGGAGGGTGTTTGGCGAGATGGCGTGAAGGGAAGTCTGCGCGAGCACGGCCGGGAGGGCGAGCGGTAGGCAACAGAGAATGGCGGCGCTGAGGAACGTGCGTGGGGATAGCATGAAGCTTCCTTATTCTTCATGGGGAGAAAGAACAGAGTGTGAATTTTGGTCTACATGGAATAGTATACCCCAGTAGGGTATAGGAGGAAGCGATGGAGCTGGATCGAGAGCGAATCAAGTTGGTGAATCGCGCGAAGAGAATCAACGGGCAGATGGAGAGGGTGGAGCGGAGCCTGACGGAGGAGCATGATTGCGCGAACGTGCTGATGCTGCTGGCCGCGGTGCGAGGTGGAATCGATGGATTGATGGCCGAGGTGCTGGAAGATCACATACGGCTGCATCTGATTGGGCCAAAAGCGAAGGCGCTGACGCCGGAGCTGGGTGAAGAGTTGATTGATCTGGTGCGGGCGTACATGAAGTAAGCGCGTGGGGAGGGTATTGCGGATGAGGTGGGCTACCGGGTCTTTGCACCGGCGATGACCAGGGCGATGCCACCACCCAGCGCAAGGCCGCTGAGGAATGGCGGAATGTGGACCGTGCTGGTTTGCTTGTGCTCGATCTGGAGTGGACCGAGGTCAACGTCTTTCTTTTCGTGGCTGTAGCTGAAGCTTCCGACGGTAAAGCCGGTGATGCCGATAACAATCAGAACAAGGCCAATGATGGTGGCAGGTTTCATGGGATGGATATTCTCCTGAAGATTTTCAGTGTAAATGAGTGAGATACGGATATCCCCGCATAGCCAGGCCGGGGCCATTGACTTTGGAACGGATTGCAGCGTATTTTCAGTCTCAACACGGGAAAGGAGGATGGTCCAAACCTATGAAGATTGATAGTTCGAGTAGTTCAGAACAGCGTGAGGTGACTGAGGCTTAGAGCGTCCGTGCTCTAGACCTGGCGGCAGGAAAGTCAACGGCGGAACATCGAGTTCTCGCTTGCTTTCTATCCACGAGGCTCATCCGAGAACGGATGCCTCAAGTCAATCCCACCAGATCACCGCATAACGGCTCGCTCCTACTGGGGGCGGGCCGTTTGTGTCTGGGCTGGCGTAGGATTAAGGCATGGATACGTTAGTGATTGCAGGTCGGGAGTTTCGGTCGAGGCTGATTGTTGGCACGGGGAAGTACAAGGACGGAGCGGAGACGAAGGCCGCCATCGAGGCGTCAGGCGCGGAGATGGTGACCGTAGCGGTGCGGCGGGTGGAGTTGGACCGGAGCAAGGAGTCGTTGCTGGATTTCATTGATCCGAAGAAGTACTTTCTGCTGCCGAATACGGCGGGATGTTTCACTGCTGAGGAGGCGATCCGGGCGGCGCGGCTGGCGCGTGAGGTGGGGCTGTCGGACTGGGTGAAGATTGAGGTGATCGGCGACATGGCCACGCTGTATCCGGATGTTCAAGCGACGGTTGAGGCTACGCGGGTACTGGTGAAGGAGGGCTTTACCGTGCTGCCCTACACGACAGATGACATTGTGTTTGCAAAGCGGCTGATCGATGTGGGTGCGGCAGCCGTGATGCCGCTGGGGGCGCCGATCGGGACCGGGTTGGGGATTGCGAATACGTTCACGCTGCGGATGATGCGCGAACTGGTTACACAGGTGCCGCTGATCGTGGACGCGGGGCTGGGGACGGCGAGCGATGCGGCGCTGGCGATGGAGTTGGGATTTGATGGCGTGCTGCTGAATACGGCGATGGCGGCTTCGCGGCAGCCGGTGCTGATGGCCAGCGCGATGAAGAAGGGTGTGGAGGCCGGGCGCGAGGCGTTTCTGGCAGGACGGAT
>JAJZFE010000195.1 GCA_021798655.1 Acidobacteriota bacterium
AGACGATAGCGAACATGCTAACTTTGCGTAAGTAGCCACTTTTTTGTAAGCTACTAGCTATGGCGACCAGTGTGCAGGAACTCGGGCCTCTACTACCCCCTCGGCGGGGGGATTTGACCGACGTCAAGTGCCCTTCGCGGCAGATACTGGACCACGTAACCAGCCGCTGGGGCACGCTGGTGCTGATCGCGCTGCTGCAGGGGACGCACCGCTTCAGCCTGCTGGGCCGGCGGGTGGCCGGCGTCAGCGAAAAGATGCTGGCGCAGACGCTGAAGGCGCTGGAGGCCGACGGGTTTGTGCTGCGGACGGTCTACCCGACCGTGCCGCCGAAGGTGGAGTACAGCCTGACACCGATGGGCCTGGAGGTCGCCACGCACATCAAGCGCCTGACCGACTGGGTGGAGCAGAGCGTGCCCGCCGTGATGGAGGCGCGCGAGAACGTGACCGCGCGGCCGAAGGTCGTGGCGCTGTAGGGCTGGGGTTATGAGACCCGCAGCCAGCGCCGCGTTTGCGAGAGAACCCAGGCCTCTGCAATGACGCTGGCGATGTATCCACCCAGGGGGACGAGCGCTACGAGGGGGAAGGACTTGAAGTGTGTGACGAAGAAGGCCGTCGTCGCGCCGAGCACGGAGAGCCCAAGAAAGAAGGTTGTGCCCACTGCAGCCATGCAGAGAATCAGGCGACGCCACGGCGTGTACGCGAGAGCCAGCACGAGCGCCGCAGCCAGGACAGCAGGTACTGCGATCCGTGCGTGAGGCAACTCCAGAAGGCAGGCCCCTGCGGTGAACAGGAGCGCGAACAGGCCGCTGACGCGCGCAACACCGCTGCGGTGTCCGTAACGGATAACCGCGAGGGCCGCTACGGTCCAGACGCACATTGCGACTACAACAATGTAACCGCCGACTTGCATCGTGGAGGGCAAAGGTTGGATCCCAAAGTTCATGGGCTTCACATCCTTGTCCACCTGCCGGACGTACGGCTCGACGACCAGGTGAAAGTAGGGCGTGACAGCGAGAGCGATGGAGAACATGGCAGCCGGGACGGCCAGGAGCCATCGCCAACTGTAGGCGAGGGCGACGCGTGCGAGGCTGAACCAGAACGCGCGGACAGATGATGACGTTTCGAGCAGGTCGCCGACGACTTCGCCGGTGCGGCCTTTGCCGAGGATGGGGGTGAGGAGATACTCTGCGAGAGATGCTTTATCCATTGTGTCCTCCGATGAGTTCAAGACCTTGCAACATGCGTTGGTAGGCAGACTGGGCTTCGACGAGACGGTTGCGTCCTTCCGTTGTCACCTGGTAGAAGCGCTTAGCGCGGCCGCCGCGGACAGGCGTGGGGTCGCCGATGGTGGAGCCGATCAGTTCCTTGGCCTCTAGCCGGTCCAGCGTGGTGTAGAGCGCGCCGGGAGCGACGGCTCTGTGCGCGTGGTTGGCAATCTCCTCGCGGATACTGACGCCGTAGGCTGCGTCCCCGAGGCGGAGAACCGCGAGGAGGATGAGTTGTTCGAACTCGCCGAGAGGAGGATACTCGTTCTTCATAAGAACTACTATGTAGTTCTTATGAAGAACCGTCAAGCGGGCTCCGTGCTCGCCCCCTCGGGCGTGGCCGATTGCCACAGCGCGGCGGCGATTCGCACAGGGGCTGGGGGCTGCGATACTAGGGGGATGGCTGAGGTCTGTACGATCTGCGAGGGGTCGGGGATGCGGGTGGTGGAGCGCGCGGATGGGGCTCGCGTGGCGCAGCGGTGCGTGTGCCAGCAGGAGCGGCGCGCCGAGCGCATGATTGCGGCTGCACGGATTCCGCAGCGGTACAGGAACTGCACGCTGGAGAGCTTTGAGACGCAGTTCCCTTCTGCCGACCGGTCGCTGCAGGCGGCGTTGATGCAGGCGCGCAACTTCGTCCGCGCGTATCCCGTGGAGACCGACGGCAAGGGCCTGATGCTGAGTGGGACGATCGGCGTGGGCAAGACGCACCTGGCGGTGGGGATCCTGCAGGCGCTGGTGGCCGAGCGCGGCGCGAACGGGCTGTTCTACGACTACCGCGACCTGCTGAAAGAGGTGCAGAACAGCTACGACCGCAAGGTGGACCAGAGCGAGCGCGAGGTGTTGGCGCCGGTGTTTGAGGCTGAGGTGCTGGTGCTGGATGAGCACGCGCTACAACGACCGGCGCACGACGATTCTGACGACGAACTACGCGAACCTGCCGCCGCTGGGCGGGACGACGGAAGGCCGCAGCGCGAAGACGGTGATGCGCGAGGAGACGCTGGGCGACCGCATCACCGAGCGGATGCGCAGCCGCCTGCAGGAGATGTGCGTGGTGGTGGAGATGACCGGCGAAGACTTCAGGCAGAAGGTGAAACGCGCGCGCTTCGGGTGAGCGGCGATGTAAAATCGGCGCATGAGCAGCGCGCCGACACCAACGCCGAAGAACCAGCCAGAGCCGGGGATGTTCAGCGAACCGACGCCGGAGAAGAGCTTTCCGACGACCGCGGTTGCGATTGCTGCGGTAGCCGTGGTGGTGCTGGTGGCAGTGCTGGTGATGATGAGTCGCAGGCCGGCGGGGCCTCCGGCGAATGTGCCGCAGGCGGTCTCGCCGGAGGCGGACAGCCTGGATGTGAGCGACGTGGCGATGAGCGAGTCCACCAGCATCTCGGGCGGCAAGTCGACCTTCATTGACGGGCACCTGAAGAACAAGGGCGACAAGACCATCACGGGCATCACGGTGCAGGTGTTCTTTGCGAACGATACGGGGATGCCGCCGCAGATTATGCTGGTGCCGCTGAGCCTGATCCGGACGCGGGAGCCGTATGTGGACACCGAGCCGGTGAGCGCGGCGCCGATTGCGCCGGGGGGCGAGGCGGACTTCAGGATGATCCTGGAGGGCATCAACGACAACTGGAACCAGCAGCTGCCGGCGATGCACGCGGTGCAGGTGGCTACAAAGTAGCTGCCGCGACCCGATGGGGGCAGGGCTTCCCAATTTGGAACGCGCGGAAAAATCTGAGGGTTGAGAAAATCCACGTTGCACGGCGCTGCGTAAGACGAACAGCGAAGTAGACGTCGGGCCCTTGAATCCGACAGTTTGGAGCCGGACTCCTGGCAGCTTCGCGCCAGCTTGGCGGCTGTGCGTTTGTGATGGCCGCCTCAATCCCTCTCCCCAAGGAGAGAACCAAGGCAGATTGGCCCCCAGCGATGGGGGCCCTTTTTTGTGCGTGGCAGGCAGCGGTCCAGACAGCGGTGGTGAGGCTACTTACTTCACTGCTGCGTGGATGGCGAGCAGGGTTTCCAGCAGCGGCTTTAGCAGGTCGAGGTGCAGGGCGTTGGCGCCGTCGGATTTGGCCTCGGCGGGGTTGTCGTGGACCTCCAGAAAGAGCCCGTCGATGCCGGCGGCGACGGCGGCGCGGGTGAGCGTGGGGATGAACTCGGGCTGGCCGCCGGATTTGCCGCCTGCGCCGGAGGGCGTCTGGACAGAGTGCGTGCCGTCGAAGATGACGGGTGCGAGCGCGCGCATCACGGGCAGGCCGCGCATATCGACGACGAGATTGTTGTAGCCGAAGCTGGCGCCGCGCTCGGTGAGCGAGACGCGGGCGTTGCCGGCCTCCTTTAGCTTTTCGACGGCGTGCTTCATGTCCCAGGGTGCGACGAACTGGCCCTTCTTGACGTTGATGGCGCGGCCGGTGTGCGCGGCGGCGATGAGCAGGTCGGTCTGGCGGCAGAGGAAGGCTGGGATCTGCAGCATGGCGTCGACCGAGC
>JAJZFE010000300.1 GCA_021798655.1 Acidobacteriota bacterium
CGCCGCTGCCCAGCAAGGTGGACACGTGGCTCACCACGCCGCTCAACGCGCCGGAGTTCTCGCTGCCGGACGTCGGCGGCAGCACGCACTCGCTGCGCGAATGGCTGGGCAGCAACGTTCTGCTGTCTCTCTTCGCCACCACGTCTCCGGCGTCCACTGCGCAGCTGGTGCGCCTGCAGCGCGGGCAGGCGGCTCTGCACGCAGCGCCGATGCAGCTTGTCGCTCTCAGCCTCGACGAGCCGAACAACGCAGCCGCCGTCCGGGCATTCGCCCGCAGCGCCGGCCTCACCTTCCCTGTGCTGCTGGGCACGCCGGAGGTCGGCGGCATCTACAACATCCTCTATCGCTACCTCTTCGATCGCCGCCGCGACCTGGCCTTCCCGACCGCGTTTCTGCTGGACAAGGCCGGCCAGATCATCAAGGTGTATCAGGGTGCCGTGTCCGTCGATGCGGTGCTGCATGACCTCGCCACGGCCCCCGGCTCGCCGCAGCAGCGCATCGAGCGCGCTCTGCCCTTCAAGGGCACGCTGCACCAAAGCACGATGCAGCGCAACGACTTCACCTACGGCATCGCACTCTTTCAGCACGGCTACTTCGACCAGGCCGAGGCCTCGTTTCAACAGGTCGTCGCAGCACGCCCCGGCGATCCCGAGGCCTACTACAATCTGGGCACGCTGAACCTTCGTCGCAACAACTTCGAACAGGCGCGCACGTACCTGAACCAGGCCCTCAAGCTCCGCCCCAACTACCCCGAGGCGTGGAACAATCTGGGCATGATGGCCGCGCAGCAGGGCCGCACCGACGACGCCGTGCAGAGCTTCCAGCAGGCCATCGCCCAGCGTCCCGACTACGCCATCGCGCTGCTCAATCTTGGCAACGTCTATCGCCGGGCGGGCAACTTCGCGCAGGCTGAGACGGCTCTCCATCAGGCACTGGCGCTGCAGCCCGGCGACGCAGAGGTTCACTACAGCCTCGGCATGATGCACGCGCAGCAGGGCCAGTTGCAGGCCGCCGCAGACGAGCTGCAACAGGCCATCACCCTGCGGCCCGCGTACCCCGAAGCGCTCAACAACCTGGGCATCGTCTACGTGCGGCTGCAGCAGCCCGAGCTCGCCAGGCAGCAGTTCGAGGCAGGCATAGAGCGCGCTCCCGACAACGACCAGGCCTACCTCAACCTCGCGCGTCTCTATGCCCTGCAGGGCGACAGGCAGCGTGCCCGCGCCACGTTGCAGAGCCTGCTCCAGCGCCAGCCGCAGAACGCTGTCGCGCTCAAGGCGATGGACGTGCTGCAATGACAGCGCCGTGGACCGCGCTGCTGATCGTCATCACGGCGACGGCCGCCCTCGGGCAAAACGCAAGACCAAACCCTGCCCAAAACAACGCCCAGCAACACCTCACGCAGGCTCTTCGCCTGGCCACGCAGAAGCACTACAAGGCCGCACAGGCTGAACTCGAAGCCGCCGAAGCGCTGCAACCGGACGACTTTGCGATCCAGTTCAACCTCGGCCAGGTGGAGCTTGCACTCGGAGACAATGCGCGCGCCGAGTCGTCTCTCGCCCATGCGCTCAGGCTGCAGCCGAAGTCTGTCCCGGCCATGCTGCTGCTCGCGCAGGCCGACGCCAATCAGTCGCGCCCGCTCGACGCGCTGGACCTGCTCGTTCCCGCACGCGCGCTTGCACCCGACAACGTGGATGTCCTCTACCAGATGGCCCGCATCTCCATGTCGCAGGGCTACTACGCCGACGCCGTGCCGCTGCTGCTGCAAGCCCGGACACTGGCGCCGGCGCGCGCCGACATCGCACTCGCGCTCGGCGAAAGCGAGTTCAACGCCGAGAAGACGGACGACGCCATCGCGCTCTTTCAGGCCCTGCCGCCCGCGCAGCACACAGCGCGCACCGAGTCCTATCTTGGCCTTGCCTACCTCCGCCTCGGACGCTTTGATGAAGCAACGCAGGCCTTCCATCGCTGTCTCCGCACCGAGCCGCACAACAACTTCTGCCGCTTTCAACTGGGCCGCATCAGCCAGCTGCAGGGCGACTCCGCCGCCGCCGAGGCGCTCTACTCCCGCGTGCTCCAGGCCGATCCAACGTACCCGCCGGCCCTGCTCGAACTCGCCACGCTGCGCATCGAGCAGAAGCGCCCCGCCGATGCCGTCGAACTGCTGCGCCGCTACAACCGTGTCAGCAACCATGTCAGCCACGACGCGACCGGCTACTACAAGCTCGCCATGGCAGAGCGAGCGCTGCATCAGGACGACGCAGCCCAGCGCGACCTGGCCACGTTCCAACGCCTCTCGCGCGACGCGGCCCCTGCAACACATCCGTACGACCATCTCTTCGACTACCTCGACGAACGCTCCCGGCTCTCCATCGGCGCACGCGCACAGCAGGACCTCGCCACTCTGCTGCAACAGGCACAGCTGCACCCCGACCAGCCCGCGTTGCTCTATCAGCTCGCCGAGGCCTGTCTGCAGACCGGCGACATTGCCAGCGCGCGCGCGACGCTCGCACAACTGGATGCGCGCCGGCCCGACGACGCGACCACGCTCACCGGTGCAGGCGTGCTGCTCGCTCGCTACGGGCTCTACAGCGATGCCGTTGCGCAGTTCCAGGCCGCGCTCGCCGCGCAGCCCGCGAACGACGACACGCTCTTCGACCTGGCCAACGCGCAGCTCCACGCCGGCAGCTATGCCGACGCCCTCACCACCGCGCAGCGCGTCTCCGCAGCCATGCAGCACGACGACGCGTATCTCGCCCTGCTGGCGGATATCGATGCCCACGCGGGCGACCTCGCACAGGCGCAGACGCTCTATCGCAGCGCGCTCGAACGCGACCCCGACAACGACCAGGACTACCTCTCGCTCGCGCTGCTGCAGATGCGCGAAGGCTCACTGGACGATGCCAGGCTCACGCTCGCGCACGCGCAGCAACGCCTGCCCGCGTCCGGAAAGATTGTGTGGGGCCTTGGTCTGCTCGCGGTCCTCGAAGGCGACTCCACCACCGCAGCCCGCCTGCTGGAGCGCTCTGTCGAGCTGCTTCCCGAGTGGCCGGGCAGCTATGCCACGCTCGGCTTTCTGTACTACCAGACCGGACAGATCGACCGCGCCCGCGAGGTGCTGGACCGGTTCAGGAACAGCACTTCGCACGGCGGCCTCGATGTCGCCCGCATCGAACAGACGCTGGCGCAGGCGCCGCCTTCCTCCGCGAACGCGACACTCGAACCCGCACAGCGGATACAGATCTTTCAGCTCGCGCTCTACCTTGTCGACAAGACGCTGTGACGCGCGCAGCCGGCTCCTGCAGAGGGTTTTCCTCGCGTTGCACGGCATCGCTATAATCTGCCCAGCATGATGACCCCTCGGCGACGCTTCCTCGGTTCCTCACTCGTTCTCCTCGGCGGCGCACTGACCGACGCCCTCGCCACGCCGCTGTGGCGGTGGAAGCATCCGCTGACCGTGGAGGCCGCGGACGCTGCCGGCGCGGGCCCCGACGGTTCCGGCGTCCGCTTCGTCGACGTGGCCCTGACCTCCGGCCTCAACGTCCCAAACGTCTGGGGCGGCATCGACCACAAGCGTTCCATCATCGAGACCAAGGGCAGCGGACTGGCCTTCTTCGACTTCGACAACGACGGCTGGCTCGACATCTACCTCACCAACGGCAATCGGCTCGACACCACCTGGCCCGCCGGCAAGGCGCCGACCTCGCACCTCTTCAGGAACAACCGCGACGG
>JAJZFE010000040.1 GCA_021798655.1 Acidobacteriota bacterium
CGACGCAATCCCGGCTCCGCTGGCCTGCTGGTCCATCAGCGCCACCAGAGGCAGGTCATCCTGACTGTAGAGGATGGGTGCGCCGGTGATGGATTTGAGCGTCTGCGCGCTGGCGATGTGGTCGATGTGCGCATGGGTGACGACGATGCGGCGGACCGTGAGTTGGTGCTGAGCGAGGACCGTCAGGATACGCGGTATGTCGTAGCCTGGATCGACAACGATGGCTTCGCGCGAGGTCTCGTCGCCCAGAATGGTGCAGTTGCAGCCGAGCAGGCCGACGGCGAGGGTCTCGCGAATCATGACGCGCCTTTCCAGCGAAGAAAACAAAGTAAAAACAGCAACAAAAGTAGAGACCGCAAAGAGGTAGATACAGCAAAGGCGCGAGCTGTTTGCCCGCGCCTTGCCTGATGGGTGTTGCCTTTGTGGCTACTTGCTCGCCGGGGCCGATTGCGTTGGCAGGTCCGACAGCACCGAGCGGTGGTTCGCACTGCGCGAGAGCAGAATGGTGAGGCTGATGGAGGTCAACATGAAGACCACGGCCGACCAGGTGGTAAGGCGCGTCAGCAGGTTGGCAGCACCGCGCGGGCCGAAGGCGGTCTGTGAACCCTGACCGCCGAAGGCTGCGGCCATATCGGCCGACTTGCCCTGCTGCAGCAGCACAACACCCGTGAGAAACAGGCAAACCACAACGTGCACGATGACGAGAAGAACGATCATTTCCTGGTAACAGCCTTTACGCCACGCTGGCGGAGAAATCTTGTACCTGCAACGGTCTGGATTGGTGCGGAGGAGGGGACTTGAACCCCTATGCCTTGCGGCGCTAGCACCTCAAGCTAGTGCGTCTGCCAATTTCGCCACCTCCGCATGGAGCCTGACACACAGCGGTGCGACAGGAGCGATGTGCAATCCTTGACGTAGTATACCATCACCCGCCGCGACCTTTGCACACCCTCCTCTGTGGATGTACGCGCAGCCTAAAAGTGCAGTAGCAGATCGGCAAATCCAGACAGCTCCAGCAAGCGGCAGTGCGGCCCTGGCTGGTCCACCACCTCATGTTCCAGCACCCAGGTGAAGTCGTGCGGGATGAACACCGCATTGATTCCCACAGCCATCGCAGGGTTGATGTCCGAACGCGGAGAGTTGCCAATCATCCACGTCGCGGCAGGCTCAAGCCCATGCCGTTCGAGCAGGTCCGCATAGGCCGCCGCATTCTTTTCCGCGAGCACTTCCACGCCGCTGAACAGGCTCTGCAAGCCCGACCGGCACAGCTTGTCGGTCTGCTCGGCGAGGTTCCCCTTGGTCACAAGAAACAGCCGGTGGCGGCCAGCGAGCGCGCGCAGTGTCTGCTCCACACCCGGCAGCAGTTCGATCTCCTGCGCGGCGATCGAGTCTACAAACGCCAGGATGCGGCCGTGCCGCTCCGGCGTGATCGGCTCATCGCTGAGTTGCTCGAAGCACTCCACCAGCGAGCGGCGAAAGCTCTGCAGACCATAGCCGTGCGCGGCAATCGTGGCCCGTTCACAGTGGTTCAGGTGCTCACGAACCTCTTCGGCGGTATGCACGCGGTGGTCCAGGTAGGAGATAAACGCGGCGATAGCGCGCTCAAAGTAGATGTTGTTCTCCCAGAGCGTATCGTCGGCGTCCAGGAGCAGGGTCAGCGGTGTGCAGTTTTCTTCGGCTGTTGAGGTCGGCATCGTCGTATGGGTGTGATTATAGAGAGGACGGGTGCTGGTTGCGATGGTTTCGATCCTTCCGACCTCGGAACGCATCTCATGATTGCCGGTCCACTTCATCCTTCCATCCAAGGAGATGTTTTCTTATCAAAACCACTGTTGCGTATCGCCGTCGAACGAGCCGTTTCCTGAGTGTGACTGTGTTGGCTGCGGTGACACTGCTGTCTGCCGCAGCCCAGCAACAGTCGCCGACGCAATCCACCACCGGCACACCGTCGTTGCCCGAAGCTCCCGCACCGCAGAGCACGACCGCGGAGATCGTGCCTGCACCCGCGCCAGGAACCTACCAGACCAAACGGATTCTGGGCGTCATTCCCAACTTTCGTTCTGTCAGCGCGGACGCAAAGCTGCCGCCCCAAAGCGACAAGGACAAGCTGCTGACCGGCATCCAGGACAGCTTCGACTACTCATCGTTCCTGTTTGCAGGAGCGCAGGCCGGCGTAAGCGATGCGACCCGCGCGACCCCGCAGTTCGGCCACGGCGGCGTGGCATACGGCCGCTACTACTGGCACACGTTCCTCGACCAGGCCGATGAAAATCTCTGGGTGGAGTCGCTGATCCCGGTCGTCACGCACGAGGACAGCCGCTACTACACCCTCGGTCACGGTGGGCTGCTGAAGCGGACAGCCTACTCGATCAGCCGCGCCGTCATTACGCGGACCGACTCCGGTCACACGACAGTAAACATCTCCGAGGTCGTCGGCGCTGGCGCAGCCGCGGGCATCTCCGGGCTCTACTACCCGTCGGCCGACAGAACGCTGACCAAGACCTATCAGCGCTGGATCACCTCGCTCGTCATCGACGGAGCCACCTTCGTGACCAAGGAGTTCTGGCCCGACCTGAACCGCTCGATCTTCCATCAGAGCGCAGACTGACCATTACCACTGCACGCCGGGGTACAGGCTGGGCAACCGCACTGCGCGGTACTGATTGGCCGAAGGGGTGATGGCCTGCCACACCAGGTTCTGCGATCCGAACGGGCCAGCTAGCTCCTGCACAACGCTGCCGCCCGGTGCGGCGCAGAAGTCCGCCTGCATGTCCGTGTTGGCCAGCAGATCGACGTTGCCGCCAAAGAAGCTGTACACCGGCGTCGCACCAACCATCATCTGGTAGCGGTCGAGCACGGTGGCCGTCTTCTGCGACTCGTTGATCTGGTAGACCTCTGCCGTCGAGTAGCAGTCCGGCGAAGGCGGCCCTCCGACGGGGCAGCTCACCTGTCCGCTGGGCAGCGTCCGATCATCGCCGTTGTCCATCACGCCCAGCTGGAAGATGCCAGTATTGTTGACCGAGAAGAAGCTCGGACCGTGCTGCGCATAGAACCAGTCGGTCGGGTCTGTGCCGCCTTGCAGCTGAAAGTCGCCGCCCTCTCCAAGTCGCCACACAATGTTGCCCGTTCCGGTGCCGTCTTCAAAGTCGATCTTGAGGATCCAGTTCTGATGCCGCACTGAGAGCAGCAGGTTGTGATCGTCGGAGCTGTACAGCAGCGCGTTCGAGTGTGTCCAGTCGGGAAAGAGATACGGGTGCCGGTTGATGTCGAGGTGATCGAAGCTGTTCCAGACCCAGTCGGGCTTGTAGTTCTGGTCCACGTCAACCAGCAGGTCGCCCAGCACGTTGGTCGTGCCAGGGTAGCCGGGCAGATTCGTGAAGCTCTTCTTGACCGAGAACAGGAGCACCATGTGTCCGTTGGGCAGCGCGAGCACGTCATGATGCAGGCTGCCGAGCTGCAACGAGTACCCCTGCGCCAGCAGCGAGCTCGCAATCTGCGCCGACGTGACCGAGCGCACCGTATTGCCCGCCAGATCGACCTCGCGGACCTCATCCAGCGCGCCCGCCGGAACCGACCCGCCCGGCTGCACCGGCAGGGAAGACGCATAGGCGATCTGAACCAGAAAGTTTCCGTCCGGCAGCAGCTTGATCGGCTGCACCAGATCGTTCGGGCTCCCGTTGTAATTGTAGGTCCAGATCACGTTGCCGTTCAGGTCCGTCG
>JAJZFE010000358.1 GCA_021798655.1 Acidobacteriota bacterium
TCGGAGGTGGAGAGCAGAGCCGGGGTGGGCTTGTCGTCGGGGCCGCTGGCGATGTCGACGGCGAAGACGGCGAGCAGAGGCGTGGCAAAGGCGGACGTGTCGTGATGCTGGAGAGAGAGGTTCACGACTCCATGGTATCGCGCGCGCGGCGGCGGCGAAATGGGGGACTCAGAGGCGGCGCGAGTGGCGGGTAGGGATTACTTGCCGGGGCGACAGGTGCTGTCCTTGCCGAGCATGTCGGGCAGCTTGCCCTTCAGGTCGGTGACGAGGAGCTCGTCCATGGTCTTGTCGCGGGCTGCGGGGGCTTTGGCGAGGATGGAGGAGTAGCCCTTGAGGACGCTGGTGAAGGCGTAGAGGTTGGTGCCGTAGGCGTCGGTCTTGCCGGTTTCGATGCGGTAGGTGGCGCTGCCGAGGGTGTAGAGGTGGTAGACCTGCGGCTGATAGGGGTAGGCGGTGGCGCTGAGCTTGCTGAAGAAGGAAAAGAAGCTGTTGCAGAGGGGGGTGTGGAAGTCCGAGGAGGCGCGGATCTGCTGGACGGCGAGCTCGGCGTCGCGGTTGAGCTGGGGGTCGAGCGGATTGGCTTCGAGTTTGTGGGAGAGCGCGGCCCAGGCGGGGTAGTTGGCCTCTGCGGCGGACTGGGCGCGGGTGGGGGTGGCGGCGACGAGAGTGAGTGCGGCGGTAAAGAAGAGGGAGCAGTACAGTCGAGCGATCTTCATAACAGTCTCCGGTGGTCAGGTTCGCGGGGTCAGCTGCGCTGGCTCCTTGCGATGGCCGACTTGGCTTCCTTGTCGGCCTCGCGGGAGCGCTCGGTCTCGCGCTTGTCCCAGTCCTGCTTGCCTTTGGCGAGGGCGATCTCGCATTTGACGCGGCCCTGGCGGAAGTAGAGCTTGACGGGAATGAGGGTGTAACCCTTCTGTCGTGTGAGGCCTTCGAGCTTCTGGATCTCGCGTTTGTGGAGCAGGAGCTTGCGGGTGCGGAGGGACTCGTGGTTCATGGTGTTGCCGTGTGAGAAGGGGCCGATATGAGCGTTGAGGAGAAAACACTCACCGTCCTTGAGGAGCCCGTAGGCATCCTTCAGGTTGGCCTTGCCTTCGCGGATGCTCTTGACCTCGGTACCGCGGAGTGCGACGCCGGCTTCGAAGCGGTCGGAGAGGAAGTAGTTGAAGCTGGCAGAGCGGTTGAAGGCGGCGTCGCGGAGGCCGGAGGCGACGGGGTCGCGGTCCTTGGCCCGAGCGGCGGGCTTGCTGGTGGCGGTCGGAACGGTCGGATTGGAGAGGGAACGGGGCACGGGGACAATGACAACAGTGTAAGGAATGGTGAGACAAACGATTGGATGCTGCGTCCAAAGGAAAGGCTAGCAGAATGTTACGCGAAACGAGCCATTGTCGCAGGAGATGGACGCAGGTTTGACAATGGCGGCCGGAGCGGCAGGGCAGCGGGAAGATCGGCCGTCGGCGCGACGAACGCCGAACCAGGCCGGCGATGGCAGTGAGCAGACGTGGTAAACGACCTTTAGAGGCAAAGTGAGCGTGAAGCGAATGGTATTATCGACCCAGCTAAAGCCCGTGTCTGGAGAGTGTTCCGGGGCAGGTTTGGCGCAGATTTTACGAGGCATCGAAGCGCCTGCGGAGCCGCATTTGGAGCACAGGCAGGTGGCGTTGACGGATCGAAGCCTACGGGAGCGGGTCGCAAACATGCAGCCAAAGAGAGTGGGCCGAGGCGGCCTGCAGAGTGGTAACGGCGGTCAGAGCCGGATGAGGCTGGGCATGCTGGCGGTGTTGCTGGCCGGTGTGGCGCTGGGTGCAGGGCTGATGCCGGTGCAGGCCGGGGCGCAGTCGGCCCGGTCGTGGAACGGGAAGGGCGAAAAGGCAGAGGCGCGCGAGGACTACGACGCGGCGTTCGAGGCGTATCGCCAGGCGCATCTGAAGCGGCCCTCGGACCTGCGCTACAAGACGCGCTACGAGCGGATGAAGTTCGAAGCAGCGAACATGCACGTGGACCGCGGGCGGGTGCTGCGGAACTCGGGCGATGTGGCGGGCGCGGTGAACGAGTTTGCGCGCGCGCTGCAGATTGATCCGGGCAACGAGGCGGCGGCGCAGGAGCTGCAGCTATCGGAGAAGCAGCAGCCGGGCGGTGGCGCGGCCGCGGCTCCGACGGGGCCGAATGCCGGGACGCCGCTGACTCCGGGCGTGGCGGAGCAGACGCCGTATCAGCGCAAGGTGCAGCAGGACATTGACTCGATGGCCGGGCCGGTGGTGCTGAAGCCGGTGTCGGACGACCCGATCACGCTGCACATGGTGGAAGACGCGAAGGTGGTGTACCAGGCGGTGGGCAAGGCTGCGGGGCTGAACGTCATCTTCGACCCGGACTTCCAGTCGAAGCGGATTCCGGTGGACCTGACGGGCGTCTCTTTGCAGGACGCCCTGAGAATTGTTGGGACGCTGAGTGGGACGTTCTGGAAGCCGGTGACGTCGAACACGATCTTTGTGGCGCAGAACAACCGCGCCAAGCGGACGGACCTGGATGACCTGGCGGTGCAGGTGTTTTACCTGACGAACGTGTCACAGCAGAACGACGCGAACGAGATTCTGGTGGCGCTGCGGAACCTGCTGGATCCGAGCGTGAAGCTGTACCTGGTGGCGAGCCAGAATGCGCTGGTGGTGAAGGCGACACCGGCGGAGCTGACGCTGGCCGAGAAGCTGGTGAACGACCTGGACCGCGTGCGGCCCGAGGTGGTGATGGACGTGGCCGTGCTGGAGGTGAGCCGGCAGCTGGAGCGCAACCTGGGCATCACGCTGCCGCAGAGCTTTGGATTGACTCCGCAGGCGAGCAACTACAACGTGACGACGGCGAACTCCAGCACCACGGCGACGACGGGCACGACGACGACCGGTACGACGACGCAGAACCAGTCGACGGGCGTGACGCTGAATACGCTGTCGCACTTGAACGCGACGAACTTTGCGGTGTCGATCAACGGGGGTACGCTGAACGCGCTGCTTTCGGACACGGACACGCGCGTGCTGCAGAACCCGCGCATCCGCGCGACGGACGGGCAGCGGTCGACGCTGAAGATCGGCTCGAAGATTCCGGTGGCAACGGGTTCGTACTCGGCAGGCGCCGCGGTGACGACTGCAGCGCTGGGTGTGCAGACGCAGTTCACGTACCTGGATGTCGGTGTGAACATCGACATCACGCCGACGGTGCACTATGACCGCGAGATCTCGCTGAAGATGAAGATCGAGGTGTCGAGCCAGAACGGATCGGTGTCGATCACGGGTGTGACGGAGCCGATCATTGCGCAGAAGGTGTCTGAGCAGGTGATCCAGCTGAAGGACGGCGAGCCGGCGATTCTGGCAGGGCTGGTGCAGCAGCAGAAGACGAACACGATCAGCGGAACGCCTGGGCTGGGCGAGCTGCCGATTCTGAAGTATTTCTTTTCGAGCCAGGACAAGGTGACGCAGAGCGACGAGCTGGTGTTCCTGGTGATTCCACACATTGTGCGCGAGTCGATCCTGACGGACGAGAACACGCGGCAGATCTACACGGGCACGAGCCAGGCGGTGGAGCTGCGGTATCGCGACCCGGCGACGGCGGCGGCAGAGGCGACGCCCAGCGGCGGGGTATCCGCCGCAGGCGGCGCGGAGCAGACGACCTCGGCTGCGAACGCGGCGAATGCGATGCTCGGCAAGATCAAGGCGGACGCGAAGCCGCTG
>JAJZFE010000410.1 GCA_021798655.1 Acidobacteriota bacterium
GACCACTGGATGATTCCCACGGCCGAGGTGCCGGTGACGAACCTCTTCCGCGATGAGACGATCGACCTGAGCGAGGGCGCGATCAGCTTCGTCGCGTATACGCCTTGCTTCCGCAGCGAGGCGGGCAGCTACGGCAAGGACGTGCGCGGGATGATTCGGCAGCACCAGTTCCAGAAGGTGGAGCTGGTGAAGTTCTGCCGTCCCGAAGACAGCCATGACGAGCATGAGCAGCTGACGCGGCACGCCGAGACGGTGCTGGAGCGGCTGGGACTTCCCTATCGGCGGATGCTGCTCTGCACCGGCGATATGGGCTTCAGCTCGGCGAAGACGTATGACCTGGAGGTGTGGGTTCCGGGTCAGCAGACGTATCGCGAGATCAGCTCGTGCTCGAACTTCGAGGCGTTCCAGGCGCGGCGGGCGAACATCCGCTACAAGCCTGCGGGCGCGAAGAAGAGCGAGTTTGTGCATACACTGAACGGCAGCGGGCTCGCCGTGGGACGGACGTATCTGGCGATCCTGGAGAACTATCAGCAGGCCGATGGTTCGGTGCGCGTGCCGGAGGCGCTGGTGCCGTACATGGGCGGCGAGACGGTCATTACGAGGCAGGCATTCGGGAGGTCGCTGTGAACCTGTTGCATCGGTATGTGTTCTGGACGGAGGAGCGCGGCAGCCTGCACTATGACGTGATGGTGACGCTGATCCTGCTGTTCCTGTTCCTGTCGCCGCGGTGGATCGACTTCAAGGAGAAGCCGGTTTCGGTGGTTCCGCTGCGGTCGAGCGAGGTGCTGGTGAAGGAGCAGGGCAGCACCGGAACGGAGGCTCGATTCGTGTACGAGATTCCGGCAGCGGAGTTGAACGGAGCCAGCGGCGATGCAGACATCAGGGACGCGATTCTGGATGTCGTCGAGCCGATTGCAGGCAGTGTGAAGCTGGAGAAGTACACCGCGCTGATCGACAGCAAGGGCCATGTGACCGCGTACGACGCAACGATTCTGCGCGAAAACCCGTAAGTCAGAACCGAACGACAAGCAGGAGTAGTTTCATGAAGTCAGGCAGAATTGTTCAAGTAGCCGTTGCAGCAGGACTGGTCGCGATGGCGCAGGCGATGATGACGCCGGGGATGGCGGCGCAAGCCACTCCGCAGCTGACGGCCGTGCTGGCGAAGATGGATGCCGCGAGCCGCAGCTTCCACAACGCGCAGGCGGAGTTCAAGTGGGACTACTACCAGAAGATCGTGCATGACACGACGACCGATACGGGCGCGATCTACTTCCAGCGCGAGGGCGGCGCGATGGATATGGGCGCGGTGCTGAACGATCCGACGGGGAAGACGAAGGCGTCGAAGGTGCTGGCCTACAAGGACGGCCTGCTGAAGATGTTTACGCCGGGAATCGACCAGCTGGACGTGGTGAAGGCCGGCGCGAACCAGGCCGAGTACGAGAGCTTTCTGACGCTGGGCTTTGGCGGCAGCGGCAGCGAGCTGGCGAAGAACTGGACGATCCACGACCTGGGGCCGGTGACGCTGAACGATGACGGCAAGGGCGTCGTGACCGAAGAACTGGACCTGATCGGCAAGGATGCCGCGTCGCGGAAGAACTTCAGCCATGTGACGATCTGGGTGGACCCGACGCGCGGCGTGAGCCTGAAGCAGATGTTCTTCACGCCTTCGGGAGACTACCGGACCGCGACGTATACGCACATCCGCGTCAACAGCGGACTGGACAAGAGTCGGTATGCGATGAAGACGGACAAGAAGACGCAGGTGTTCAACCACTGACCCCCTCCCCCCCCTATGCGGCGGGCCTGATCTTTGGAATCAATGACTTACGGGGTGTTGTGGCTGTAAGATATTGATTGCAGAGATTTTACGCGCATAATATTCAAAACATTGGGGTTAGGGGTGAAGTGGCTGCAAGCTGTTGATTGCAGGGATGATAGACGTATCATATTCAAAACATTGAGGTTATAGCGGTTTGCTGACGGTGGTAGCTGTTCTGACGCCGGCGAGACGCAGATTCCCTTCGGGAATGACACGCAAGAGCGGCTGTGTGTTCCCGCGGGAGTGGCCAGCACGAGGGGTGCTGCAACGAACGGGCAGCGCTGGTGGTTTGGGTAAGCGGGGGTTGGGGAGTCAGTTTTGAGTTTTGAGTTTTGAGTTTTGAGTTTTCAGTTGCCGGTGCTTGCCCGACTTCTATTCCGGTGCTTGCCCTACTTCTATTGTAGCGAGTGGCGTAGGGGAAATGTGTTTTTAGTTTTTGGGGTGTTAGTGGTTTGTAGTGTTCAGGTTACGGGGTCGAGGGGAGGCCAGGGGGCTTGACAGCAAAAAGAGGATGGGGAAGCACTCCAGGGTGTAGCGGGGCTCGGAGTTGTCGAGCGTGAGCAGGAGGGCGCAACGGAGGGCGACGAAGGCAAGCATGGCGACGAGGAGCGCGCGGTCGCTGCCTCGGCTGCGGAGGAGGCCGGCGAGGGCCAGGGCGAGGTAGGCGGCGTTGACCAGTGCGAAGAAGAGAGCGAAGGCTGAGCCGGCGGGGTCGGCGAAGGTCCACCAGACGATGGGTATCCGGAGCAGCTCGGTGCGGGGGCGGAGCCACATGTTGGCGAGCCGGGCGAGGGGCAGCTCGACGTAGTAGCGCAGGGGGTGGGCGGCGATGCGGGCGGCGGCGAGCTGGGCAAAGGCGGCGTCGATGTCCGGGGTTGGGGACTGCTGGACGTTGTAACGGTCGATGAGCGCGGCGGTGGCGGCGCGCTGCTGCGGGGAGTCGAAGGCGCGGTTGGGGAGGGCGGCGAGGTCGAGCGGAGCGCCGTCGTAGGCCCAGTAGGTGTCGTAGGTGGACTGGAACTCGACGCCCCAGGTGCGGTACCAGCGCTGGAAGCCGAAGGCGACGGTCTCGCCGGGGTCGTTGGCGTAGCGCGGGGCCAGGGGCTGGATGACGTGGAAGACGCGCCAGTTGCGGACGCCCCAGAGGAGCAGCGGCAGAGCGACGACGAGCGAGGCGAGGAGGGCGGGTTGCAGGCGGCTGCCGAGGGAGCGGTGGGGGGTGGTGAAGGCTCGCCAGAGCATGGCCGGGATGAGCGCAGCGGCGAGCAGGCCCTGGTCGGGACGGACGAGCACGGCGAGGGAGAGAGCGAAGCCGAGGGTGAGGGGCCAGAGTGGGGAGGTGCTGGCGGATTCGGCGCTGCGGGCGAAATGCGGGGGTTTCTCCGCTGCGCTTCGCTCCGGTCGAAATGACAGGCTTTGGGGGTGGGCGCAAGATGGGTCGGTTCCCTGCCCGACCTGGTAAGCGTTGCTCCAGCGTTCGAGGGCGAAGAGGGCGAGGGTGACGCAGAAGATGCTGACGGTTTCGGTGAGAATGGCGGCGGTGTAGTTGGCCGTGAAGGGGCAGAGGGCGGCGAGCCAGAGAGCGAAGTGGCCGGCGCGGGGGGAGTAGAGGCGCGCGGCGAGCCGGCCGAGGAGGACGCAGCCGAAGAGGTCGAGCGCGATCTGTACGCAGGCGACGGCGAGGTCGTTGGCGTGGCCGAAGAGAGCGAAGCAGGCGGCGAGGAAGAGCGGGTAGCCGGGCAGGCGGATGAGCGTGGGCTGGAGGCTGGCGTCGGAGAAGCCGTAGATGTGGTGGGCGAGGAGGTTCTGGGCGAGGTCGGCGTAGACCTGCGTGTCGCCGACCCAGCGCGGATGGTGGAGTAGAAAGAGGAGGCGCAGCAGCAGGCCAACTACAC
>JAJZFE010000481.1 GCA_021798655.1 Acidobacteriota bacterium
AGGCTACTCAGGCACAGCAGCTTGCAGCGGCGCACAGTTTTGCGGTGCAGGGCGACCACTTTGTGCTGGATGGCAAGCCGTTCCAGGTGATCTCCGGCGAGATGCACTACGAGCGGATTCCGCGGGAGTACTGGCGCGCGCGGATGGAGATGGCCAGGGCGATGGGGCTGAACACGATTGCGACGTACGTGTTCTGGAACATGCACGAGCCGCGGCCGGGGGTGTATGACTTCAGCGGGAACAACGACCTGGTGGCGTTTGTGAAGCTGGCGCAGGAGGAGCACCTGTACGTGCTGCTGCGCGCGGGGCCGTACTCGTGCGCGGAGTGGGAGTTTGGCGGCTTTCCGGCGTGGCTGCTGAAGGACCCGAAGATGGCGACGGCGCTGCGGTCGAACGACCCGGCGTTCATGGTGCCGGCGGAGAGATGGATCCAACGGCTGGGGCAGGAGGTTGCCCCGCTGCAGATTGAGAATGGCGGGCCGATCCTCGCGACGCAGGTAGAGAACGAGTACGGCAACTTCGGCAGCGACCATGCGTACATGGCGCACATGCGCGATGTGTTTGTGGCGGCGGGGTTCACGAAGTCGCTGCTGTATACGGTGGACCCGTCGAAGGCGCTGGCGAACGGCGAGATTCCGGGGGTGTACTCCGGCGTGAACTTTGGCACGGGTAATGCGGCGCATGGGCTGGCGGCGCTGGAGGCGCAACGGCCGGGGCAGCCGCTGTTTTCGACCGAGTACTGGCCGGGGTGGTTCGACCTGTGGGGGCATCCGCATGAGACGCGACCGATTGCGCCGCAGCTGGCGGACTTGAACACGATGCTGGGGCAGGGCGCGTCGGTGAACATCTACATGGTGCACGGCGGCACGAGCTTTGGCATGATGGCCGGCGCGAGCCAGAGTACGGGCGCGTATCGCGGCAACGTGACGAGCTACGACTATGACGCGCCGATCGATGAGGCGGGGCATCCGACGGCGAAGTTCTTTGCGTATCGGGACGCGATTTTGCAGTACACGCATCAGCCGGTGATGCCGGTGCCGGCTGTGCCGGTGGTGATCGCGGTGCCGAAGTTTTCGCTGACGCGATCCACTTCGTTGTGGGAGCATCTGCCGCAGCCGGTGACGGCGGAGCAGCCGTTGACGATGGAGCAGATGGATCAGGCGTATGGGTACGTGCTGTATCGGAAGCAGATGCCTGCGGCGCTGAACAACGCGCAGCTGCACCTGGACAGGATGCAGGACTTTGCGCTGGTGTATCTGGATGGCAAGCTGGTGGGCACGCTGGACCGGCACTTCCACCAGGAGACGATTGCGCTGACGACGAGTGGGCCGGCACGGCTGGATGTGCTGGTGGAGAATACGGGTCGGCTGAACTCGACGAAGTGGATGCGCGAGGAGCGCAAGGGGATTCGCGGTGCGGAGCTGGATGGCGTGGCGTTGACGGGCTGGGCGATGTACTCGCTGCCGATGGAGTCGACACCGGAGATGCAGACGGGTGCTCATGCGGCGAGCGGGCCGTACTTTGCGGCTGGGAGCTTTGTGCTGAACCGTGTGGGCGATACGTTTCTGGATGTGCGCGGGCTGGGCAAGGGGCTGGTGTGGATCAACGGCCATGCGCTGGGGCGGTTCTGGGATATTGGTCCGCAGGGTACGCTGTATGTTCCGGGGCCGTGGTTGAAGAAGGGCCGGAACGACGTGGTGATTCTTGAGCTGTTGAAGGATGTTGGAACGCCGACGCTGGAGGGCTTGACGAAGCCGATGCTGGACGCGCCGACGCCGGGATATGCGAGTGATCCGGAGCGGAAGAAGAAGGCCGCAGCCGATGCAGAGTTTGGGCCGAAGCTGGCGACGCCCGCAAATCAGCCAGCAACGCACAAGGAGTAGTCGCACGATGAACAGGATATTTCGCAACTCGTTTTTTCTGGCCGGGCTGTGCGTGACGCCGCTGATGGTGCAGTCGCAGCAGGCGACATCGGTGGGTGAGCTGCGGCAGGGATTTTTGAATCCGCCCGACAGCGCGAAGCCGATGGTGCGGTGGTGGTGGTTTGGGCCGGCGGTGGTGAAGCCGGAGATTCGGCGCGAGCTGGAGCAGATGAAGGCGGACGGCATTGGCGGGGCGGAGCTGGCGTTTGTGTATCCGGAGGTGGTGGACGATGCGGCGAAGGGGCTGAAGAACCTGCCGTTTCTATCGCCGGAGATGCTGGACGCGGTGCAGTATGCGCAGGCGGAAGGGCGCAGGCTGGGGTTACGGATCGATGTGACGCTGTGCAGCGGATGGCCGTATGGCGGGCCGAATACGCCGTTGCGTGAGGCGGCGGGGAGGCTGCGCACGATCGAGGTGCCGGTCGCGGAGAGTGCGACGTCGGTGAGCGTGCCGGTGCTGGGTGAGGGCGAGAGCTTCATCGCGGCGGCGCTGGTGAACGGGCATGTTGGCAGCGGCGATGTTCGCGGGCATCGCGGCGGGACGAGGCCGGTGACGTGGGATGCGAGTTCGTCGCAGGCCCTGACGATGACGCCGGGGACGATTGCCGTGACCGCTTCGACGACGGCGCGCGTGGCGCTGTTCTTTGTGGCTGGGCATACGAAGCAGGAGGTGAAGCGCGCGGCGGTGGGAGCGGATGGATATGTGCTGGATCCGTTCTCGCATGAGGCGGTGGCAACGCACCTGGAGAAGGTTGGAGAGCCACTGGTAAAGGCGTTTGGCGCGACGCCGCCGTATGCGATCTTCTCGGATTCGCTGGAGGCGTATGGCGCGGACTGGACGCCGAAGCTGCCGCAGGAGTTTTTGAAGCGGCGCGGATACGATCTGATTCCGCATCTTGCGGAGCTGGTCGCGGGCGGATCGCCTGAAGCGGAAACGGTGCGTCACGACTGGGGCATTACGCTGACCGAGCTGGTGAACGAGAACTACTTGACGCAGATCAACGAGTGGGCCGCGGCGCACGGCACGAAGTTTCGCTCGCAGACGTATGGCGAGCCGGCGGTGGATTTTTCGTCGCAGAACCGGGTGGCGCTGGCCGAGGGCGAAGGGCCGCAGTGGCGCGCGTTTTCGACGCTGCGCTGGGCGAGCTCGGCGAACCATGTGTTCGGGCATTATGTGACGAGCGGAGAGACGTACACGTGGCTGCACTCGCCGGTGTTTCGTGCGACGCCGCTGGACATGAAGGCCGAGGCGGACATCGATTTCATCATGGGCGAGAACCAGCTGATGTTTCATGGCTGGCCGTACTCGCCGCCGAGTGGCGAGGTGCCGGAGCCGGGGTGGTCGCTGTATGCGGCGGGGAGCTTCAACGATCACAACCCGTGGCACCCGGTGATGCCGGCGGTGACGGCGTACCTGACGCGGATGAGCTGGCTGTTGCGGCAGGGCAAGCCTGCGAACCAGGTGGCGGTGCTGCTGCCGACCGACGATGCGTGGGCGAGCTTTTCGCCAGGGCATGTGACGGTGACGGGCGCGATGCGCGAGCTGGTGCCGCAGGAGATGATGGCAGCGATGTTGTCGGCCGGGTATAACGTGGACTTCATCGATGCGAAGGCGGTGGAGCAGGGAGGACTCGGCGACCATACGCTGCTGATCCTGCCGCCGACGAAGCGCATTCCGGCCAAGGCTGTGGACGCGATCTACGCGTGGCGGATGAAGCATCCTGACAACGCGCGAACGCCTTCTGCGCGGGACTACAACGTGATCTGCTACCAGCGTTGCCCGGAC
>JAJZFE010000083.1 GCA_021798655.1 Acidobacteriota bacterium
CGGAGGATTTGCCGAGCAGAGCGAGCTGATCGACCTCGGCGAGGTCGTGGTCTTCGCTGGCGAGCCAGAAGATGGGGACGTGCTCGCGGCCGGTAGCGGCGGTGGCATCCTGCGCCTTGCGGATGGCGGTGGCGGCCTTGAGCAGCGTGAGCAGCGGACCGCCGAAGAGGCCGACCTGCTGGCCGGTGACGACGGCGGAGGCTCCGTGCTTGAGGCGCTCGATGTTGGCGATGACGGCGCCGGAGGCATCGAAGCGGTCGGTCTGGCGGAGGAGCGCGTCGGTGAGGCGGTTGCGATGGGCCTGATCGAGATTCGGCGAGTGCTGCGCCCAGTCGAGCGTGAAGGGATCGGCGGGGTACCAGGCGCGGAGGCTCGGAGGGGTAGTCGCGGCGGACGCCGAGTAGTCGCGGTAGAGCGCAGAGCTGCCGGGCAGGGTCGAGATGGGGTGACACTCAGGAGTCATGGGCAGCTTTCAGTCTCTCATCCCGTATGGGGTGCAGGGTTGCGGCTTGAGATCGCGGCTGAGGATTTGGATGCGCGCGCCGGGACAGCGATGCAGATTCAGCAGCCGCACTTGTCGCCTCGGTTGCTGCTACGCGGTTGCTGCTACCTTAAAGGGCATGGCTATGAAGAAGGCGTTCCCTGCGAAGAAGACGGCGGCAAAGAAGGCTGTGAAGAAGGCTGCTAACAAGGCTGTCACAAAGACCCTGACGGGCAAGGCGAAGGTGCTGAGCTCGAAGACCGTGTACAAGGGCAAGGTGTTCTTTGTGACGCGGGATGAGGTGGCCGAGCCGGGCGGCGTGCTGGCGTCGCGGGATGTGATTCGGCATAACGGGTCGGTGGTGGTGCTGGCGGTGGATACGAAGACGAATCCGGCGGACCCGTCGATTCTGCTGATCCGGCAGTATCGCCATGCGGCGGGGAAGTTTCTGCTGGAGCTGCCGGCGGGGCGGATTGAGCCGGGCGAGAGGCTGATCCCGGCGGCAAAGCGCGAGTTGATCGAAGAGACCGGCTACCGCGCGAAGCGGTGGTCGCAGCACGTGCGGTACTACGCGAGCCCGGGGTTTCTGAGCGAGACGATGAACGTGCTGCTGGCCGAGGAGTTGACCCTGGGCGAGGCGACGCCGGAGGAGGATGAGCGCATCGAAGTGCAGATGACGCCTCTGTCGGAGGTGCTGCGGCTGATCCATGCGGGCAGGATTGAGGACGGCAAGACGCTGATCGGAGTGCTGCTGTATGCGTCGCTGCGTGGGGCGGCGAGCGCCGGACGATGAGAAAGCTGTCATCTTGGCTCGCGCCTCCCTGTTGCAAATAAACGGCTTACAGGGCGTGCTTGCATGGGATTTTCATCTTTCAAGGGTTTTCAACAGTTGATTAGGCAGCTAAACGGTGCCCGGCCGCGTCTTAAATGTCTATCGCTCCTGTCGGGTTCAGACGGGAACGGCAACGAATGACGGACGGGAATAACGACTCATGGCACAGTTCAAAGGCGTAGTGAAGTGGTTCAACAACGCAAAGGGTTACGGGTTTCTGGGACGCGAGGATGGCCCGGATGTCTTCGTGCATTACAGCTCGATCCAGCTGGACGGGTATAAGAGCCTGAAGGAGGGGGACGAGGTGGAGTTCGACGTGATTCAAGGCAGCAAGGGCCCGCAGGCCGACCAGGTGATGCGGACCAAGGCAATCTAACCACGACTAGAGACGAGAGACGTTACACGCAGTCCCCGCAGGCGATGGGTGGAAGATGCCCGTGCCTGGCGGGGCTGTGCTGTGCTGGGGGAAGCGTGGCGGCTACAATGACGGCGAGGGCGATGACAGGCGCATGATGGACAACATCACGATGGCGCGGCTGCTGGACGAGACGGCGGCGCTGCTGGAGATCGACGGCGGAGACTCGTTCCGCATCCGCAGCTACAGGCGCGCGGCGGAGGCCGTGGAGCAGCAGACAACGCAGCTGGCGACGCTGGCCACGCCGGAGAGCGATGCGAAGGCGCTGCTGGCGATTCCGGGCATCGGCAAAGGGATGGCGGCGAATATTCGCGACCTGGCGGCGACGGGAACGATGCCGCTGCGCGAGGAGCTGCTGGGCAAGTACAAAGCGTCGATGCTGGAGTGGCTGCGGCTGCCGGGGATGGGGCCGAAGACGGTGGCGCTGGTTCATGCCGCAGTTGGGGTGGACGACCTGGACGGGCTGGAGGCAGCGGCCAAGCGCGGCGACCTGCTGGAGCTGCCGCGGATGGGGCAGAAGTATACCGACAAGCTGCTGAAGGGGATCGAAGACTATCGGAAGAACTCGTCGCGGTTTCGGATTGATGTGGCGAAGGAGTTTGCGGAGCGGATCAGCAAGCTGATCTTCGCGTTCCCGGGGATTGAGACGATTACGCCGGCGGGCTCGCTGCGGCGGGGGCGCGAGACGTGCGGCGACCTGGACCTGCTGGTGACCGGGCCGGCGTGCGAGCCGGAGGTGGTGGCCGCGGCGGTGGAGCATGTGGCGGCGCTGCCGCTGATCGACAAGCTGCTGGCCAAGGGGCAGAACAAGGTAAGTTTCACGCTGCGGAACAACCTGCAGGTGGACGTGCGGCTGCTGCCGCGGGCGAGTTACGGGGCGGCGCTGCAATACTTCACAGGGTCGAAGATGCACAACGTGGCGCTGCGGCAGAGGGCGATCAAGCGCGGCATGACGCTGAGCGAGTACGCGCTGCTGCGGCTGGAGGACAACGCCGTGGTGGCCGCCGCGACCGAGGCAGACATCTATCACGCGCTGGAGCTGGACTATATTCCACCGGAGATGCGCGAGAACCGCGGCGAGATTGAGGCCGCAGCGTCGCACACGCTGCCGAAGCTGATCGAACGCGCGGACCTGCGCGGCGACCTGCACATGCACACCACCGAGAGCGATGGCGCGAACTCGATCCGCGAGATGGCCGAGGGCGCGATGGTACGCGGGCTGGAGTACATCGCGATCACCGACCACTCCAAGGCGCTGGCGATGGCCAATGGAATGGACGACCGGCGCGCGCTGGCTCATGCCAGGCGCATCCGCGAGGTGAGCGATGAGCTTGCTGAGGAGTTTGCGGCCGGGCGCGGGCCTCAGTGGGCGCGCTATGAGCAGCAACTGCAACAGGGTATGGACGCGACCAGGCCGACGGATCCCTTCCGGCTGCTGGCCGGGGTGGAGGTGGACATCCTGCTGGATGGCTCGCTGGACCTGTACGATGAGACGCTGGCGCAGCTGGACATCGTGGTGGCGAGCGTGCACTCCGGCTTCAACCAGTCGGCCGAGGAGGTGACGGCGCGGGTGGTGCGCGCGGCGGAGAATCCGCATGTGCACATCCTGGGCCATCCGACGGGGCGCAAGGTGCTGGAGCGTGAGCCGTACAAGATCGACCTGGCTGTACTGCTGCCGGCTGCTGCGCGACTGGGCGTGGCCGTGGAGCACAACGCGGCGCCGGCGCGCGCCGACCTGAACGACCTGAACCTGCGGCTGGCCCACGAGCAGGGCTGCAAGCTGGTGGTGAACACGGACGCGCACTCCGTGGCCGGGCTGGATCAGATCGAGTTTGGACTCGTCCAGCTCCGTCGCGCGTGGCTGACGGCAGCCGACCTGCTCAATACGCTGCCGGTTGAGAATTTAGTCACCAGGCTGCGTCGCCTTCGGTAACGTCGCAAACCGATGCGACCATGAGCTTTCTTGGTGCCATAG
>JAJZFE010000060.1 GCA_021798655.1 Acidobacteriota bacterium
GTACAGGGCGCTGTACCAGCCGAAGCCGGAGCTGAGGTCGAAGGAGAAGCTGAACCACTCGAAGCATCGGCGGAGCGACCTGGAGCCGTCGGACGTGACGATGAACCAGAGTGAGGGCCTGCGGGCAGCGTTCTATACGGACGCGGACGCGGCGAGCTATGCGTCGTTCAAGGCGCATGTGAAACAGATCGACCTGCTGTTTCCGGAGTGGCTGCATGTGGTGACGCCGGACGGATCGCTGGTGGGGTACACGTCGGACAACATTCCATTTGCGGTGGTGGACCAGCAGGGCGTGCACAGCGTGGACCGCGAGAACAAGATCGTGAAGGTGATCACGGCGGCGAAGGAAGACACCGACATCTTCCCGATGGTGAACAACTACAACCCGGTGGACGGGACCTTTGAGCCGACGGTGGAGCCGTTCCTGGTGAGCGCGTCGGCGCGGGCGAACTTTCTGCAGCAGATCGACGCGTTCATGGCGGCGAATACGCGGTACAAGGGCATCACGCTGGACTTTCAGGCGCTGCCGATGGACGCGCGCGCGGGGTATCAGCAGCTGATTGCGGCGCTGTATGCGGACTTCCATCCGCGCGGGCTGCGGGTGTACATCAACGTGCCGGTGACGGCGAGTCCGCAGGAGATGGCCGCGTATGCGTCCAGTGCGGACGGGCTGATCCTGATGAACTACGGCGAGCACCAGGATGGCACGACGCCGGGCCCGGTGGCCGGGCAGGACTGGTTTGAGCAGAACCTGCAGACGGCGATGAAGGTGGTGCCGAGCAACAAGATCATCTGCGCGATTGGAGCGTACGGGTACGACTGGACGCGGCCGTTGCCGCCGCCGGTGGCCAAGGGTGGAACGGCGAAGCAGAGAGCCGCGGCGAAGGCAGCGGCGGATGCGGCGGCGTCGGACGATTCGATGGGAGCGACGAACCTGTCGACGCAGGAGGTATGGCAGGAGGCGTCGGACGCGGGCGCGCAGATCGACCTGGACGACTCGTCGCTGAACCCGCACTTTGCGTACGACGACGAGGATGCGAAGCTGCGCCACGAGGTGTGGTTTCTGGACGCGGTGACGGCGCTGAACCAGATGCGCGTGGCGCGGGCGCTGGGGCTGCAGACGTTTGCGCTGTGGCGGTTGGGCAGCGAAGACGATTCGCTGTGGAAGATATGGGACAGCCCGCTGCATGCCGACCCGGCGAAGGACCTGGCCGACGTGACGCCGGGGCACGACATCGACACCGAGGGCGATGGCGACATCATCCGCGTGACGGGCCTGCCGCAGAACGGGCGGCGGACGGTGACGATGGATGACGACCCGACGATTCCGAAGCAGTACCTGAGCGCGGTGTCGGAGTCGATGGTGGCGTATCCGCTGCCGTACACGGTGACGCAGTACGGGTTCCAGCCGAAGAAGCTGGCGATCAGCTTTGACGACGGGCCGGACCCGACGTGGACGCCGAAGATCCTCGACATCCTGAAGCAGTACAACGTGAAGGGCACGTTCTTCATGATCGGCGAGGTCGCGCAGGAGAACGTGGGCGTGATGCAGCGCGTGTTCCGCGAGGGGCACGAGATTGGCAATCACACGTACACGCATCCGGACATCTCGGAGATTTCGACCGGGCAGGTGGACCTGCAGCTGAACGTGACCGAGCAGCTGTTCGCGGCCAAGCTGGGCGTGAAGCCGGTGTACTTTCGTCCGCCGTACTCGATCGACCAGGAGCCGGATACGAATGACCAGGCCGAGCCGGTGGAGCATATCCAGAAGCGCGGGTATGTGATTGTGGGCGACAAGATCGATACGGATGACTGGGACGAAAACCCGCGGAAGTCGCCGGAGCAGATCATCAACAGCGTGTTCGAGCAGATTGAAGAGGCGAACAGCAAGCCGTGGATGCGCGGGTCGATCATCCTGATGCACGACGGCGGCGGGGACCGGTCGGCGACGGTGGCGGCGCTGCCGAAGCTGATTGAGGCTCTGCGGGCGCGCGGCTATGAGATTGTGCCGGTGTCGGAGCTGATCGGGCTGAGCCGCGACCAGGTGATGGTGCCGCTGACGCAGCACCAGAAGTATGAGGCGATGGTGGACTCGGTGGCGTTCTTCTTCATCGGGTTCTTCAACCACTTTGTGATCGGGGTGTTCTTTATCGGCGATGTGCTGATGAGCGGGCGGCTGATCATCATCGGGCTGTTTGCGATCATCGACCGGCTGCGGAAGCGGAAGGAGTTTGCGCCGGCGGACTACAACCCGCGCGTGGCGGTGCTGATTCCGGCGTACAACGAGGAGAAGGTGATCGCGCGGACGATCCGGTCGGTGCTGATGTCGACGTACAAGAACATCCGCATCATCGTGATCGACGATGGATCGAAGGACGCGACGTACCAGATTGCGACCGAGACGTATGCGAAGGAGATCGCGGACGGCCGCGTGACGGTGCTGACCAAGCCAAACGGCGGCAAGGCCGAGGCGCTGAACTTTGCGCTGCGCCAGACGGACGAGGCGATCTACGTGGGCATCGACGCGGACGGCGTGATTGCACACGATGCGATTGCGCGGCTGGTGCCGCACTTTGCCAACCCGCACGTGGGCGCCGTGGCGGGCAATGCGAAGGTGGGCAATCGCGTGAACCTGTGGACGCGGTGGCAGGCGCTGGAGTACATCACGAGCCAGAACTTCGAGCGGCGCGCGCTGGATCTGTTCGATGTGGTGATGGTGGTGCCGGGCGCGATTGGCGCGTGGCGCACGGCGGCGGTGAACGCGGGCGGCGGGTACCATCCCGACACCGTGGCCGAGGACGCCGACCTGACGATGAACCTGCTGGAGCAGGGCTATGCCGTGATCTACGAGGACCAGGCGCTGGCGTTTACGGAGGCTCCGGTGGATGCGGGCAGCCTGGCGAATCAGCGCTTCCGCTGGTCGTTCGGAATCCTGCAGGCGGTGTTCAAACACCGCGCGGCGATCCGCAACCGGCGCGCGATGGGCCTGTTCGCGCTGCCGAACATTGTGGTGTTTCAGATTGTGCTGCCGCTGGTGTCGCCGCTGATCGACTTCATGTTCGTGGCCGGGGTGATCCACTACTTCATCGACAAGTACTACCACCCGGAGACGACGAACCCGGCGGACCTGGTGAAGCTGCTGACGTTCTTCGGGGCGTTTCTGGCGATTGACTTTGCGGCGTCGGCGCTGGCGTTCATGCTGGAGCGGAAGCACCCGGCGAGCAAGGGCGATGGCTGGCTGCTGGTGCACATCTGGGTGCAGCGGTTTACGTATCGGCAGCTGTTTTCGTGGGTGCTGTTCAGGACGGTGAAGCGCGCGATCGACGGCAAGCCGTTCAACTGGGACAAGCTGGAGCGGACGGCGAAGATGTCGAAGGAGACCGACGCAACACAACGGTAGCGACCTGATGGCGGAGCGTCTGGACGAGGCGAAGCTGCGTATACCTGCGGTGGTGCAGGCGAAGGGCCAATGCGGGGGTTTCTCCGCTGCGGCCGCAAGAGCGCGGCCTTCGGTCGAAATGACAACGCATTGAGTGGAGACAGAACGTTGTGTACTGTGAGCCAACGCTGTCAGCGGCGAGACAGCGTTGTGAGCGGAGAGGCTGCGAGCTGCTGGGGATATGCACGGCGAAGGTTGTGCGAAGATAGGCAGAGTCTATGCCGATGACAGCCAACGAAGAGAAGCCAGAGA
>JAJZFE010000389.1 GCA_021798655.1 Acidobacteriota bacterium
GTGGTCGCGTTTGGCCGCCACCAGCACGTGTCCGGCCTCGTGGTACGCCGTATCGCGCTTGTCGTCCTCGCTCAGCAGCATCGACTTCCGCTCAGCGCCCATCAGCACCTTGTCCTTCGCCACTTCGAAGTCGAACATGTGCACAGCCTTGCGGTTGAACCGCGCCGCCGTCAGCGCCGCTTCGTTCACCATGTTCGCCAGGTCGGCTCCGGTAAAGCCCGGTGTTCCCCGCGCCAGCACCGGCAGGTTCACATCCTCGGCCAGCGGCACCTTCTTCGAGTGCACGCGCAAAATCTCCTCGCGTCCACGAATATCCGGACGGTCCACAATTACGCGGCGATCGAAACGTCCCGGCCTTAGCAACGCCGGATCCAGCACATCAGGACGATTCGTCGCAGCAATCAAAATCACGCCGTCGTTGGACTCAAACCCATCCATCTCCACCAGCAACTGATTCAGCGTCTGCTCGCGCTCATCGTGTCCGCCGCCCAGACCCGCACCACGATGCCGACCGACCGCGTCAATCTCGTCGATAAAAATAATGCACGGAGCATTCTTCTTCCCCTGTTCGAAAAGATCACGAACACGCGAAGCTCCCACGCCCACAAACATCTCCACAAAGTCCGAGCCTGAGATCGAGAAGAACGGCACATTCGCCTCGCCCGCCACCGCCCGCGCCAGCAGCGTCTTGCCCGTTCCCGGAGGCCCCACCATCAGCACGCCCTTCGGAATCCGTCCGCCCAGCCGCTGGAACTTCTGCGCCTCGCGCAAAAATTCGATAATCTCCCGCAGCTCTTCCTTCGCCTCATCCACTCCGGCGACGTCCTTGAACGTAATCTTCTTCTGCTGCATGCTCAGCAGCCGCGCGCGGTTCTTCCCAAAGCTCAGCGCCTTGTTCCCGCCGCTCTGCATCTGCCGCATCATGAACATGAACAACGCCACCAGCACCAGAATCGGAGCAAAGCTCAGAATCGCATTCCAGTACATGTTCCCCTGCTGGCTCTTGAACGTGACATCCACTCCGTGGGCCTTCAGATCGGCCTCCTCGTTGTGGTCCACGTAGTTCACAGGGATCGTCGTATGGAAGGTCTCTTTGCCGTCCTTGTACTTGCCCGTGACGTCCGCGCCGTCCACCATCACATCGGAGATCCTGCCCGCGTCGGCGTCATCCTGAAACTGTGTAAGACTGATCGCCTTATCGTGGCCCGCAGCCATGTTGGTCGCAACGAAGCGCCAGCCTATCAGCAGGCAGCCCAGCGTCAGCACCCAGATCAACAACTGTTTGACTGTTGAATTCAATCCGATCCCTCGTTTCGTCTTCTACTTCTCTTCTCTATACCCGACGTTGCTTCTAAACTCTGGCTGCCTTCTCTTACCCGGCGTCTACCACCGCGAAGGCCCGCCCGTTCTCCCGGCGGTTTCAGATCCCTCAGAGTCTTGCTGATCCCCGAAAAGCTCCGCCTTCTCACTTAGACGCCAACCACAGAAATACGGTGCAGTCTTTTGCGGCCGATTCATCCTGCGCCTGCGGGTTTACTCTAAATTCTACTCTGGCAGCAGCCCAAACGGCAGAAAATCCACCACCCGCATTCCTCATCGACAACCCCGGCGCCATCGCATCCGCGCCCGCACTCACCCTCTACGCCTGCCGCCACAACCGAATCTCCCGCGCCGACCGCTCGACCCTCAACCCTCCGTGCAACTCCAGGCGGCTCCCAATCCGCCCCGTCACCGCACCTGCCATCCCGCCAAACCCCGCCAGCGCCAGCACCTTCGCTGTCTCCTCCGAGCTCAGTCCATAGCTCAATCCCACCCCCTCGGCGAACACCTTCCTCGCCGCCGCCCGCACCACTCTCCGCCGCAGCGCCGCCGGCATCTCCCGCAGCCGCACAATCTCCATCGCGTACTCCACCTCCCCCAGCGTCGTACTCACCGCCCGTCCACCACCGCGCACCGGCTTCCCCGGCAGCAGCACCTGCGGCAACACCCTGGCCACCTCCGCCTGCCAGAACGACTCTTCCTCGCGCGCAATCTCCGCAGTCCGTGCCAGCAGTGCGTCGACCCCCGGATTAAACTCCCGCAGCCGCGGCATCAACTCATGCCGCACCCGGTTCCGCGTCAACCCCACATCCGCATTCGACGCATCCTCTCTCCATCCCTGCCCCCGCGTCCGCAAGTACGCCTCCACCTCCACCCGCCTCACCCCCAGCAACGGCCGCACAATCCTCCCCTTACCCTCGCCGTCCTTCCCCCCCGAGTAATGGTCATGCTCCGTCTCATCGGAATTGTCCTCCTGAGCGGAGCGAAGGACCTGCTTCGCGCTCATCGCGCCACCGCACTCCACCACCGGCGAGATCCCGCCCAGCCCCTCCGTCCAAGCTCCCCGCAGCATCTTCATCACCACCGTCTCGGCCTGATCGTCCCGCGTATGCGCCGTCGCCACCACATCCACCGTCCCACTCGCCATCAACCCCCGCAGCGCCGCATACCGCAACTCCCGCGCCGCCTCTTCCAGTCCCTCACCCTCCTCCGCCTGCCGAGCCGCCGTGTCCACCCGAAACACCGTCAGCCCCACCCCCAACCGCTCGCACAGCTCCCGCACAAACGCCTCATCCCCATCGGCATCCACGCCACGCAGCCCATGGTGCACATGCGCCGCACTCACCACCACCCCCAGCGGCGCCTTGTTCATCTTCGACTCCGCATTCGCCTCCACCAGTCCCAGCAGCAGCGCCGTCGAATCCGCTCCTCCACTCACCGCCACACAAACCCGTTCCCCGGCCCTCACCAGCCCCCGATCCATCGCCAACGTCGTCGTCACCGCCATCGCTCCATCCTATAGCTCACCCGCTCCCACCCACCTCTGCTCCTTACGCTCTACTCCTTACTCCTTGCCCTCTACTCCTTCCAAAAGAGTTATACTTCGATTCCCATGTCCGTCTTCGTCATCATTCCCGCCGCCGGAATCGGCACCCGCATGGCGCACGCCACAGGCGGCGTGTCCAAGCAGTTTCTCCAGCTCAAAGGCCTGCCCATTCTGGTCCACTCCGTGCGCGCCTTCCTCGCGGTCCCCCGCGTCACAGCCATCTACGTTGCTGTCCGCGACACCGAACAGCCCCGCGTCGCCGCCATGCTCGCCGAGCACGGCCTCAGCGCCAAAGTCCACGTCGTCACCGGCGGCAGCGCCCGCCAGGACTCCGTCGCCAACGCCCTCGCGGCCCTCCCCAGCACCTCCACCGCCGACATCGTCCTCGTCCACGATGCCGTCCGCCCCCTCATCGACCCCGCCACCATCGACCGCACCATCGACGCCATCGAGAAGCACGGCGCCGCCATCGTCGCCACCCCCGCCATCGACACCATCAAGCAGGTCGAGCGCACCGCCGACGGTGCCCTCGTCACCGCCACCATCCCCCGCGAACTCATCGTCCACGCCCAAACCCCGCAGGGCGCCCGCGTCCCTCTCCTCCGCCAGGCCTTCGCCGAAGCCGCAGCCGACGAGTTCATCGGCACCGACGAAGCCAGCCTCCTCGAGCGCGCCAACATCCCCGTCTTCGTCGTCCAGGGCAGCCCCCGCAACTTCAAAGTCACCCAGCCCGGCGATTTAGAGATCGCCGAATTTTTCCTGGCAGGCTAGCCATCGCCGAGTTCCACCTCGCCGGCTAACCCCGCCACCCGGCGCTGCACCCTCCCTCAGCTCTCGACCGCATGACTTCATCCCCTCGAAACATCACGTAACGACCCTGATTCAACAAGACTTACGCCTGCCATCGCGTCGGGACTATGCAAGAAACGGTTTTCGAAGTGGAAAACATTTTCCACTTCGCAGACCTCTGTCCAGAACGCCAACATGCTACCTGCAACCATGCACCGTCGGGCATTGGCGAACCCACAATAGAATCAAGCACCTAAGGCGCCCCTCCGGCAAGGCCGTTTCCAGGCCCAGTCCACGCACTTTGGCCAGTCACGTGCTCCATAGGTCTGCAATCTGTATTTCGGGAGCTCCCCCCTATGAATAAAACCATCATCTACATAGCAACCATGCTCGCCTTCAGCGCCTCGATCGCTAAGGCAGACACGGTCACATTCCCCACCTCGTCATCAGGGTTCTGCTGCTTCAACGTCGAGGTCACACAAGTCAACCCCACCGACATTCAATTGCAAGTCAATCTCCTGGATGGAGCTGAGTCCTTTGTCCATTCGGGCAATGGCAGCAACCACCCCGGATTCGCCTTCAATCTCACCTCGGGATTCAACCCAATCTCGATCAGCTTCCCCACAGGTTCCCTGTGGACTGGACAGCCTCTTCTGACCGATGTCTCCACCAATGGACCCTCATTCGGCACATTCGGATACTACTTCGACAACTATGGTACGGGCGCAGGGGATCAAGGACCGCTCATATTCAACATCATCTCGAGTTCCTCTGACATCTCGTACCTGAATCTGGTCACCAACACGGACGGATACTACTTCGCAGCGGATATTCAGGACTCCCAGGGTGCCACCGGTGAGTCTGCGCTTAACGGCCCTCCTACCCCTCCCACCGTTCCTGAACCATCCTCGCTGCTGCTGCTCGGCACGGGCGTTCTCAGTGCAGCCGGAATCCTGCGTCGTCGCGTAATGTCCGGCTCGTTGCGCAGTTAGTCCGAACGTCTCTACCCGCGCAATCGGCGGCTCAGTGTAACAATCAACGCTAAGGGCGCACTTCAGGTGCGCCCTCTTTTTCGCATCCGCGCAATCCACCCTTTTTGCGCATAGCACCCACCCGACCATTTATCATCCCAACCATGAGCATGCGCATCGGTCTCGGCTTCGACTCCCACGCCTTCAAGAAGGACGTCCCTCTGGTTCTCGGAGGCCTCAAGATCGACCACCCCGAGGGTTTTGCAGGCCACTCCGACGGCGATCTCCTCCTCCACGCCATCACCGACGCACTTCTCGGCGCCGTCTCCGCCGGCGACATCGGCACCTTCTTCCCTCCCTCCGACCCCAAGTGGAAGGGCGCCGACTCCACCCTCTTTCTCCGCACAGCGCTTGAAGAGATCGCCCTCGTCGGCTTCAAGATCGTCAACATCGACTGCGTCCTCATCATGCACCGCCCCAAGATCGTCCCTCTCGCCGGCCAGCTGCGCGAGCGCGTTGCCGACCTCCTCGGCATCGACGTCAACAACGTCAGCATCAAGGGCAAGACCCCCGAAGGCCTTCCCCAGGACGGCACCGCCGTCGCCCACGTCGTCGTCCTGCTCGAATCCATCGACCTTCCCAACGAGCACAAGAACCTGGCCATCGAAGCCGAGCTCCCCAACGACGCCGACATCGACGCCGCCCTCGCCGCCGTCTCCAAGCCCCGCGACATCACCGCCCTCGGCCGCAAGCTCCCCACCTTCGACACCGACGACCTCACCTAGTGCCATTTGCTTTCAGGTGTAGTCGCAATCATTTTGATGGTTGTCATTCCGTAGCGGCCGATGGAAGCGCACGGGCTGGAACCTTTCTTGGTCGCCATCATTTTCATGTTTGTCATTCCGTAGCGAAGCGGAGGAATCTGCTTCTTGAACCGGCGACTACACCTGATGCCGATCCGCTGTAGAACACGCCCGCACACACCTTCGCTTGCAAGTGTCACCACTTTCGCCCCACCGTAGCTGCTCAGCCGAGTCGTCGCGTCGCGGCCTCCAACCACTCCCTCGTCCTCTCGACCGGAAGCCGCAAACCGCCGCCAAGAGACCCCCTGTGGACACTCCGCGCGACGACCGCCGCCCCATCCGCATCCAAAGGATCACCGTGACTCTCCGCTCAACCTCCCTCCTCCTCCTCGCCGCGCTCACCCTCTCCGGCTGCAAGCCAACACCATCCACCACGGCCTCCACCACACCCATCGCCGCGCCCGCAGCCGACGCCTCCACCACCGGCTCCATCACCGGCGTCGTCCACTTCGACGGCAAGCCTCCCGAGCGCATCGCCATCGACATGTTCGCCGACCCCGCCTGCGCCCGCTCCCCGCAGCCCAACTTCACCGAGCAGGTCATCGTCACCAACCACCACCTCGCCAACGTCTTCGTCTACATCAAGTCCGGCGCTCCCGCCTCCGCCGCTCCATCAGGCACGCCACCCGTCGTCCTCGACCAGAAGGGTTGCCGCTACATCCCCCACGTCATCGCCCTCCAGCAGGGCGGCACCGTCGAGTTCCGCAACTCCGACGCCACCGTCCACAACATCCACACCCTCCCCACCCAGCCCAACAACCAGTCCGCCGACCTCACCGAGCCAGCGCATAGCAAGCCTCAGACCGAGCCCTTCAACGCCCCCGAACTCATGCTGCCCGTCCGCTGCAACTACCATCCCTGGATGAACGCCTTCATCAACGTCGCTCCCAACCCCTACTTCGCCGTCACCGCCGCCGACGGCAGCTTCACCATCTCCCACCTTCCCCCCGGCACCTACACCCTCGCCGCCGTCCACGAAACCCTCGGCGAGCAGGACATCCAAATCACCGTCCCCCCAAAATCAATCGCCAAAGCAAGCTTCACTTTCGCAACCAGATAGCATCCAACGGTGAGTATCATCTCCATGCACGACTCACCCCACAGGAGCAGCCATCCATGAATACCCATCTCGATCTTGCCACTCATGGAATCCCGCTCTGGTTTCTCGTCCTCTCCCTCTTTCTCCCGCGCATCTGCATCGTGCTCGCGTGGCTTCAGCACAGCATGCCGCATTACATCCCCTCGGTCGTCGGCATCATCCCCGCGATCGTAGCCCTGCTCATCCCGCGCCTGCTCATCCTCTTCTGGATCTACAGCGATCAAGGCATCGGCCTCTGGTTCCTCATCCACGTCATCGGCCTGCTTATCACCTGGGGTGGCGGCAGCTCCCGCGTATACACCCGCCGCCGTGTCACCTACGTCGACTAGCCTGGGGATAGTGTGGTGAGTCATTAATTCGCTCAGCCAACGAATCGTCATCCTTGTGACTGCGTTTCACGCGGCTTCTTGCGTCAAACGCAGTCAAAGGAGCCTTAGGACGCTCGTTCTGCCTGGACTCTCCAGATCTTTCTGTCTGAAAACTTTCAATAAGCTTCCGACTCACCCCACTGGAGCCATCCTTACTTTCCGACGGCTCGCCGCGTCCCATCGGCTTCTCCTGATCTGACGTAAACTACCTCCGACAGGAGAAGCCGATGGAGCAGCGATCAGCCTCATCACCCTTGGCGTGATCGATCTGGCCCGCAGCAGAGCCTTCTATGAGCGTCTCGGATGGCAGCCTTCCATGCGCCACGCCGAAGGCGTCGTCTTCTTTCAGGCGGGCCCCATGGTGCTCTCGCTCTTCCCTCGCGAACCACTCTCGCCTTCCGTTGGACAGGACAGTCAGAATCTGACTTTTGCCGCGAAGTTCCCGTCGATAGCTTCAAAATCATCGGTTCGTGAATAGGTGTGAGTTCCCAGATTATTGCGTACCCAGTCCGGGTCGATCCGTCCGACCGGAACTTCGCTGTATTCCATCTCATTCAAGACAGTTACTTCGGAGAAACACAGAGCATAACCATAGGCTTTTGAGCAATCCTGAGAAGGCCGGATAAGTTTTCCATCCTGATAGAACAATGCTCCGGCAGGGCGGGCTCTTCTTACATCCGATACCACTGGATTATTGCGATGTGCCGTCCACGGTCCAAACAATGAATCCGCATAGAACAATCCGAGTTCGTCGCAATTGGAGTATTTTCCATTCGACAATCCTACAAACATCCAGAATTTTCCATTGGCCTGGTGGATCGTCGCATCAACTGCAACAATATCCTGCAACAACACCGCCGCGAGCGACCAGCGGAATGGAAATTCATCTGCACGATATAACTCCACCGTGCGATTTTGCTTCGTCTCAGGAATCATGTACATGTGTCCGTCCTGTTCAAATAAAAACGGATACGAGAGGTGATAAGGACGGCGCAGAACTTCCACGGGTTCGCTCAGTATCCCGTCCGCGCTCACTTCCGAACAGCAAATAAGCGCACGGCCTTCGCTGTATCGATAATCTTCAAAAAACAGATAGGTCTTACCCTCTCTTTTCACCAGAAAAGGATCGGCATAAAACCTGTCCCTGGGAGGGCGACTCAATTGATATCCCGCTGTAGCATCGAAATGATGCTCCGGTGACCTCTTTCTGATCGCCACAAACCACTGAATTAGGCCTCCTTTCAATCGCAAAGACAATTTCGTACGAATGGATCGTTTAATAAATCGCCAAAGGAACACCGTCATCTGTAGTGCATCGGGAGTCTTATACATCCTTCGAGCATAGGTATTCTTTTCGTTATAGGTGTCCAGGGATTGGATGTAACTCCAGCCCCGCGTATCCAGATCACGTAACCGGCGCAGAGCGAACTCGGCTGTCTTCCAATAGATAGGATTGCGGCTTCCATAGAGTGACGTGAAATCCGTCGCGGAATGACTCCTGTAAATTACATGGCCACCATCCAGCGAGTCAGTCAGAATCTGCAGAATCGTACCGGATACAGGGTTCCCTTCGTATATCTCCCAAAAAAGAGGCGGTCCGCCTCTGTACTCAAGGTTGTCGTCGTGATGAAACGACCAGACGCCGTATCTCGCCACATTTAGAATCTCGCCTCGAATAATTCGAAATCCAAACCGGAAAACTACATCGAGATTCGCAGCGCGGATAGTAACAAGGTCGTCCTCGTTGAATTGATCCGTAAATCCTTTACGGATCGGATTGACTTGAATGAGTTGTACCTCACTCAAGAGCGAAGACACGTCCCGTGGACTTTTTGCGTCCGGATCAACCTTCCGTCTCTGGTAATCCCATTGCTCGTAGCGATGATAGAGCGTCTGCTTCCAATGATTCTTTAGCCGCTTGCGGAGCGAAGGCCGGGTCTTCTCCACCGGCGTATTCAGAATGACCAGTGACACACTGGCAAACCCTGAGCTCTCAATATCCTCGATAATCTTGGCAACCCATGCGCTGGTGCCCCACGAATCCAGCATTACACCAATGCGCAACATACTCTCTCCTGTGTCATCATCTTCAATCACCCATGGCAGGCGAGTAGGTCAAGTGTCGCCGCCAGTATAGCAGCCGGATCTGCCTGCAAAGCTGGTGTTCCGGCAATCCCCGTCGCTTGCGATATCCTAGTTAAATGGAACGGCGAAACGTAGGCATTCTCGGCGCGACCGGCATGGTCGGACAGCGATTCATTCAACTCCTTGCGGACCATCCCTGGTTCAACATCACCTGGATCGCAGCCAGCGACCGCAGTGCCGGCAAGCCCTACGCCGAGGCCTGCAAGTGGAAGCTCGACACGCCGCTCCCCGCGCGCATCGCCCAGATGATCCTCCAGCCCAACACCCCCGAGGCCTGCACCACCGAGCTTCCGCGCATCATCTTCGCCGCACTCGACGCCGACATCGCCCGCGATCTCGAGCCTCGTTTCGCCACCGCCGGCTGCGCCGTCATCTCCAACTCCTCCGCCTTCCGCATGACCCCCGACGTCCCCCTCGTCATCCCCGAGGTCAACGCCGACCACCTCGCCGTCCTCGAAGCCCAGGCCACCCGCCGCACCTCGGGCGGCTACATCGTCACCAACCCCAACTGCTCCGCCATCGGCCTCGTCCTTCCCCTCAAGCCGCTCGAAGAGCAATTCGGCATCGAGAAGCTCTTCGTCACCACCATGCAGGCCATCTCCGGCGCCGGCTATCCCGGCGTCGCCTCGCTCGACATCCTCGGCAACGTCGTTCCCTACATCAAGAACGAAGAAGAGAAGCTCGAAGAGGAAGTCGCCAAGCTCCTCGGCACCGCCTCCACCACCGCCTTCCAGCCCGCCCCCATCGCCGTCTCCGCGCACTGCAACCGCGTCGCGGTCATCGACGGCCACACCGAGTGCGTCAGCATCAAGCTCCGCAAGCCCGCCACCCGCGACCAGATCCTCGCCGCCTGGGCCGACTTCCAGCCCCTCCACGGCAAGGGCCTTAACGGCCTCCACCTCCCCTCCGCGCCGATCTTCCCCGTCGAGTACAACGCCGACGACACACGCCCGCAGCCTCGCCTCGACCTCATGCGTGGCCACGGCATGACCACCACCGTCGGCCGTCTCCGCCCCTGCGCCCTCTTTGACTGGAAGTTCACCCTGCTCTCCCACAACACCATCCGCGGAGCCGCCGGCGCCGCCATCCTCAACGCAGAGATCCTCGCCGTCCTCGGCAAGCTCGACTTCCGCGATTTTCCCCCCATGAAATTCGGTCAGACCGCAGAAGTGCTGGTGCCCGCATGAGTACACCCCGCAACCACATCGTCGTCATGAAGTTCGGTGGCACCTCGGTCGAGGATGCCACCGCTATCCTGCGCACCGCCTCGATCGTAGCCGGCCGCCTGCGCAAAGGCCTCAGCCCCATCGTCGTCGTCTCGGCAATGTCGAAGGTCACCGACACACTCCTCGCCGCAGCCGCAGCGGCTGGTCGCAACGCGCGCGAGGACGCACTCAAGCTCTCCGACACCCTGCGCACGCGCCACCTCAACACCGCCGCTGAACTCGTCACCAATCCCGACCGCCTCACATCTCTCCAGCTCAACATCCATCACGAGTTCGACACCCTCGACGATCTCCTCCGCGGCATCTCCGCCGTCGGCGAGCTCACCCCTCGCACCTCCGACAACGTCGTCAGCTTCGGCGAGCGGCTCTCCTCGGTCATCGTCACCGCGGCCTTCGCCGAGCAGTCCATGCCCAGCGCGCATATCGACGCTCGCACCGTCATCCTCACCGACCATCACTACGGCAAGGCCGCGCCCAACGAGCCCGCCATCGAAGCCGCACTCACCGAGCACGTCCTTCCTCTCGTCGACCTCGGCAAGGTCCCCGTCATGGGCGGCTTCATCGGCTCCTGCGACGGCATCACCACCACCCTCGGCCGCGGCGGCTCAGACTACACCGGAGCCCTCGTCGGCGGCGGCCTCCACGCCGGCGCCATCGAGATCTGGACCGACGTCAACGGCATCATGACCACCGATCCGCGCATCGTCCCCGAAGCTCTGCGCGTCAAGACCATCAGCTTCGAAGAGGCCGCCGAGCTGGCCTACTTCGGCGCCAAAGTCCTGCACCCCGCGACGATCCTCCCCGCCGTGCAAAAGAACATCCCGGTCTTCGTCCTCAACTCCCGCAACGCCGAAAACGAAGGCACCAGGATCACCGCAACGCCGCCGCCCTGCGCCAGCCCTTTCAAGTCCATCGCCGCAAAAAAGAAGCTCACCATCATCGACATCGTCGCCAGCCGCATGCTCCTCGCGCATGGCTTCCTCAAGTCCGTCTTTGATGTCTTCGACAAGCATGGCTGCGCCATCGACATGGTCTCCACCTCCGAGATCTCCGTATCGGTCACCGTCGATTCCAAGGAAGCTCTCCCCGCCATCTGCGCCGAGCTCAGCAAGATCGCCGACGTCAAATACGAAGGCAACAAGGCGCTCATCTGCCTGGTTGGCGAAGACATTCGCGGCATCTCCGGCATCTCCGGCCAGGTCTTCTCTTCCATCTCGCACGTCAACGTCCGCATGATCTCGCAGGGCGCCAGCGAGATCAACATGAGCTTCATGATCAACGAAGAAGACGTGGACGAAGCCCTCCGCTCGCTCCATAAAAAATTCTTCGCCAACCCCGATCCCACCATCTTCGACATCGAAGCCCGCGTCCCCATGATGGATAAGGTTTAGGCAGTTCTCATACCCGCGCCCGCACAACGCTCGTTATTCTCAGCGCAGCGAAGAGCCCCTGTAGCTTGCTCGCAGCGTTAATGCTTCCAGCTCTGCCTGACGATATCCGCACTCATCTGTTGCTTCTCTTCGCGCAGCCCTCCAGCACGCTCGACACAGGGACTAAACTAACCTCATGCGCATCCTCGTCCTCGGTGCCGGCAAGACCGGCCAGCTCGTAGCAGAAGTAGCCGCCGCGCGCGGCCACACCGTTCGCGTCTTTGCCTCCCACGAGAACCACAACGCCGCAGCTCTCACCCCTCCCTTCCTCGAAGGCATCGACGTTGTCATCGACTTCACCACCCCTGCAGCCGTAGTCCTCAACCTGCGTGTCTGCCTCGCCCACGGCGTCCGCATGGTCATCGGCACCACTGGCTGGTACGACCATCTCTCCGAGATGCGCGCCCTCGCCACGCGCTACAAAACGGCCCTTCTCTACGGCACCAACTTCTCCATCGGCATGCAATTAATGCTTCAGCTCTCCCGGCAGATGGCCACCACCCTCAAGCCCGCCGGCTACACCTTCGCCATCGCCGAGACCCACCACGTCACCAAGCTTGACGCACCCAGCGGCACCGCTCTCACCCTTCGCGACACCGTCCTCTCCGCCATCGGCAGTAAAGACGACGGCGTCAATACCCAGGTCCCCATCACCGCCAACCGCACCGGCGACACCGAAGGCATCCACACCCTCATCGCCACCAGCAACTGCGACCGCATCCTTCTCACCCACGAATCCAACTCGCGCCGCCCCTTCGCCGAAGGTGCCGTCCGCGCCGCCGAGTGGCTCTCCACCCGCACCGGCGTCTACGACTTCCACGAAATCTTCACCGAGCTCTAAACCGCGTTCACCCGATCTGCGCGAACTTCCTCCCTCAGCAGGAGCCTGTCATCTCCACCTCAGGCGCGCACGTGCGCCGCAGTGGAGAGACCTGTAGTGCGTGCCCCCGCGAACCCAGCTACCGCCGCCCCAGCACCACCTGCACTCCACCCACAAACGACCGCCCCTGCATCTGTACCCCCACAATCTCCTGGTACCCCGTATTGCTCAGATTCGTCATCTGCACATACGGCTGCACGCGTGCCTTGTCATATACCGCCGACGCATCCCACACCGGCGCCACACCTCTCCCAAACCAGTTCACCACCCGCACTCGCTGCCGCAGCAGCAGTCCATTCTTCCACTGCCCAATCCAATCCGCCACCGCATTCTGCACCGGGTAATTGAACACATACTCCGACTGCAATCCCTGTAGCGCCTGCTGCGAACCCTCCAGCGTCGTCAACCCCACGCGCAACTCCTGCCCGCCCTTCGGCCTCCAGTCCACGCCCGCATCCACGCCTGTAAACCGCACACCGTTCAAATTCTCCGCCTGCCACGGCACCGAAGCACTCGCCCGCACATAGTCAATCGCATCGGTCTGGATCGAATGAAACGCCGTCAGCGTCAGCGTCAGCCGCTCGCTCCGGTACCAGTCCGCCCCACCATCGAAATTCCACGCCGACTCCGGCTTCAAATTCGGATTCCCCACCGTGCTCGGGTCGCTGTAATACAAATCCACATACGTCGGCAGCCTGAATCCCCTCTCCACCGACGCTCTCACCTTCACCTTCTTCGCCACCCACAAACTCGCCGCAACCGACGGCGTCGTCACCGCAATTCCGCCGCTGAAAATCTCCTGCCGCACGCCGCCCGACACCGTCCCCCACCGCTTCCCCTTCAGTTCAAAGTCCGCATATCCCGCTCCCCGATTGCGTCCATGGTCGCCCAGGTTCGTACTCTTGATCTCATCCGCATTCGCATCCAGCCCGTAATAAATCGCTGCGCCCTTCCACGGCAGATCGTTACTCCGCCGCAACTCGCCCTGCCAACTGTAGTCGTCATACTGGTTCTTATAGAACCCAGGATCATTCGCCAGCAGCACAAACAGATCACTGTGCCGCCGGTACGCCAGCACCGCCTCGGTCCGCGGATCGATCTGCTGATTCACTCCCGCAAACCACTCCTTGGTCCGCTCCCAAGAGTTGTAGTTCCCATAAAACTGGTTCGCCCCAAAGCTCCGGTCGCTCCCTCCCAGCAGCACATCCGAGTCCCCGGCCACCGAATGAAACCGCGTCTCCGAACTCCCTTCCTCCGACCGATACCCTCGGTCAACCATGAACCCATCCGAAAAATTTCTATCCCCGCCAATCACCTCGCTAAACTTCTTCCCGCCCCATGAAGCCACCGCTGCCTGATCATCCTGACCAAAGCTCCCACCCTCCTCGCGCAGCTTCAACTGCGCCCCCCGCACCGGTGCGACCGTCACAAAGTCCACCACGCCACTCACCGCATCCGACCCATACAGCGTCGATCCCGCTCCATGCAGCACATTCACACTGCCCACCATCTCCATCGGAACCGGCAGGTCCAGGTTGAAGTGCGACGTCTCAGCATCATTCACCCTCCACCCATTCAGCAGCACCAGCGTCTGCTCATACGAACTCCCCCAGATCGACAAATCCGCCTGCACTCCGCCGCCCCCGCGTTCCTCCAGGCTCACCGACGAATCATCCCGCATCACGTCATTCAAATCCGTAAACGCCAGCGGATACTGCTGCACCTCCAGCGTCTCGGTCGAGCGCGGCGACTCTTCCTCCGTCAGCGGATCAGGTGTCCCCACCACCACCACCGTCGACAGCACCTCCGGCCGCGATGTGATCGCCGTTTGCTGCTGCGTCTCCGGCCTTTCACTCGTCTCTCCCTGCTGCGCCCTTCCCGCAACAGCCAACGCCAACACCCACGCAACCACACACCCCACGCTCTTCACTCGTATCGATAACGTCAAACTCAACGACCTCACCCGTTGAGCCTCAGGCAGCAGCAGAAAATTTTCAAGCATAGTTTGGTATCGTCGGAGATAATTGAATGACTAAACCACAACCAAACCCTTATGCGAATCAACTCTTTCCTCCAACAAAGTCCCATGTTCTGCATCGCCCTCACAGCGCGCCGCTTTAACACGCTCACAACCCATCTACTGGAAGCAGACGACCTCAATTTCCTTGAAGCCCTCATCCTCTCCACGCTCTTCTTCGAGTCGCCAGCCACAGTCAAGCCTTCGCAACTCGCCGAAACCTTCGGCACCACAAGAGGCAACGTGAGCCATTGCATCTCGTCCTTGGAAGCCAAAGGTTTAGTCCATCGCAAAATTGATCCCGACGACGCCAGGGCCTATCACCTCACCCTCAAACCCCATGGCAAG
>JAJZFE010000317.1 GCA_021798655.1 Acidobacteriota bacterium
GGCCACCAGCCCCTCGTACTGCACGGGCATCTCCCACCCGCCAAAGTCGACCATGCGCGCCTTGTGCGCCTGGTGGGTTGCGTTCAGGGCTGTCTTGCGAAGCGGCGGCGTGGCTGTCTCGGTCATGGGTTATTTCCTACGAGTTACTCTGGTTGAAAAAAATCGTTATCAAGGCGCTTCACGGTGTACACGCCTTCGGTCGTTACCCCAATATTAAACTCCACACAGAGTTCAGCCAGTTCTAGCCCATCAATAAGGCTCACCTTTTGCGTTAGGTGCTTCACATAATCACGAGCCGAGTCTTGAAAAGAAGACGTAGTTATAAACACGCCTTTGTGTGCTTGTTTGCCAGCAAGACTGCCCACGAAGCCTTGGACGTCTGCTCGACTCACCTTGTTTTCGCGTGCCCATCGTTTGGCTTGCAGATAGATGACGTCTAAGCCCAGCCGGTCTTCTTTGATGACGCCGTCAATTCCTTCATCTCCGGTCCGGCCCAGCGCCTGTCCGGCATCAGTTCTCGATCCCCCGTACCCCATCTTGAGCAAAAGTTCCACGACAAGCGTTTCAAAAAAGTTCGGGGATTGAGTCAGAATAGCCTCTAGAACCTGGTGAGCTAATTCATTGCGCAGCTGCCTGAATGCGTTGTCCATCGCCTGTTGAGGCGTTGTGTCGGCGCTCTCACCAAAATCCCTTGATGCAGGTTCTGCCGGCGTTTTCCGCGAAGCCGCCTTTGACCGATATTCTAAAAACTCTGGGAATTCTGATAGTACCTTCTCGTCGATGCGGTCTCGGTGTTTGGCTAGGACGTTGCGGCCTCTTTCGGTAATAGCGTAAACGCCTCGGGCAGGTCGTTCCAAAAGGCCTGCTCGATACAAGGCATAGTAGGCCCATCCAGTCCGGTCCTTTACAAAAGTCATCGAACCGCTGGCGAGCATTGAAGTGCGGTCTTCGGCAGATAGCCCGAGTTGCACCGCGGCACTTTCTTCAAACTCGCTTGGGGTGTGGGAATTGCCGTCTTGCGCTAACTGTAGGATTGGAGCGCAAAACGTCTGCCAACTAGGTATAGCCATCAAGTCACCTTATGAGCTTTAGCGTAATCGGATACTGATGGTGCGGCAACCCTACCGCCGCTGCCGTCTCCGCGCGCGCACAAAGTTGCTCACCGCAAAGTACAGCAGCAGCGCCGTCAGCGCCACGTACACATACAGCCGCAGCCGCTCCGGGCTGAGCGCGGGCAGCTGCATCGCGCCGCGCGCCTTCCACACCGCCTGGCCGATCGCCGCGGCCAGCAGCGCAAAGAACGTGCCCGTCACCTCCAGCCACAGCACGCTGGAAAACTTCGCCACCGGCGCCAGTGCGGACTTGCCGGCCATCTTCGCCGCGCCACGCACCCGCGACCTCGTCTCGCCGGCCGCCTGCGCTGCCTGGGCCACGCTGCGTTGCGCCTCGGCCATCGCATCACCCGCCGCAGGTCTCGACGCTGGCCGCGCGGCCGCGCGCTCCGCAGGGCTCGGCGTCGTCGCCGCGTCCACCGCCTGCGCCAGCGCCTTCACCGCGTGGCGCGCGCCGTAGCCCACTGCCCGTCCTAGCCGCTCTCGATCCATGCCCTCTGATTGTACTGACCACCGCGCTAGTCAGCTCGCCCTCTGGAAATCTCCCCTTGGCGTTGCTCCCCTTCGGCGTTATCTTAGAACTCATCGCAGCTGCCGTTCCCCAAGCTCTCAAGCGTGCAGGGAAGACCCATTGCGGTGGTAGGGCAATCCAAATCAGCACCCATCGCATCTGGGTTGCCGCTTGAACGAAGGGTTTCCGCGGAGAAACGTGGGAGGTGGCATTGAATCAGCAGGTCAAAGAACTCATCCAGAAGTTAGGCGAGGCCATTCACGAGTCCGTCAGCGAGTCCGACCAGATCTCCGGCGTCGTCCGCGAGATCCGCGAACAGGGCTTCGATGTGCTCCTCATGCTGGAGGCCACCATCGGACTCAACGAGGTCGCTGAAGACGCCGAGGCCGAAGCCACCGACGACGAACAGACCGCCGACGGCACCTTTACCAACAACGACATCAACTTCCTGCGCTCGCTCCGCATCACCACCGAGGAGCAGGCTCCGCCCAACGAACGTCCCGCTCTCGGCGACGGCTCCAACGCACCCGGCTAATCCGTTCCGCGACAAACTGCCTATGCAGCCGCATGAATCGCACGCTTTGTCGATCTCTGCACTGGACAGCGCATCGTTCTTCGGTGCTACACTCGGGCGGCACCTGCGGCTGAATGTTGCATCTCATCAGGAGCAACGCCGCTTCAGCGTGGGTGCGATAGACCACACGTTGGGGTCGCTTCAGGTAAGGATGGTGGACACATGAGAGACACACTAGGCGTTCTGCTCGCAGGTGGCGCGGGCGAAAGATTGTTCCCCCTCACGCGCGATCGCGCCAAACCCGCTGTACCCTTCGCCGGCCAGTACCGCATCATCGACATCACGCTCTCCAACTGCATCAACTCCGACCTGCGCCACGTCTACATCCTCACGCAGTACAAGGCGCTCTCGCTCAACCGCCACATCCGCGAGGGCTGGGGCCCGGTCGTCGCCTCCGAACTCGGCGAGTTCATCGAGATTCTGCCCCCCATGCAGCGCGTCTCCAAGAGCTGGTACCAGGGCACCGCCGACGCCGTCTTCCAGAACATCTACTCCATCGGCTCGGAGGAGCCCAAGTACGTCCTCATCCTCTCCGGCGACCACATCTACAAGATGAACTACGCGCTCATGCGCCAGCAGCACGTGGACTCCGGCGCCGACGTCACCATCGCCACCCTGCCCATCACGCCGGACAAGGTCTCCGAGTTCGGCGTCGTCGAAGTCTCCAGGAGCGGCGAGGTCGTCGGCTTCGTCGAAAAGCCCAAGCAGACCGACATCCGCTCGCCCTTCAACCCCGACATGGTCGATGTCTCCATGGGCATCTACATCTTCAACACCGATGTCCTGCTCCCCGAGCTCATCAAGGACGCCGAAAACCCCGACTCCAAGCACGACTTCGGCCACGACATCCTGCCCAAACTCCTCGGCCGCTACAAGGTCAACGCCTACAACTTCGTCGACGAGAACAAGCAGCGCGCCCTCTACTGGCGCGATGTCGGCACCCTCGAGGCCTACTACGAGGCCAACATGGACATCGCCGCCGTCGCCCCCACGTTCAACCTCTACGACAAGGCCTGGCCCATGCGCACCCGCGCCTACCAGTATCCGCCCGCCAAGTTCGTCTTCGGCGAGCCGGGCCGCACCGGCATGGGCATCAACTCCATCGTCTCCGCCGGCTGCATCGTCTCCGGCGCCGTCGTCCGCAACTCCGTCCTCTCCCACGACGTGCGCGTCAACAGCTACGCCGATGTCGAGTCCAGCGTCATCTTCTCCCACGTCAACATCGGCCGCCACTGCCACATCCGCAACTGCATCATCGACCGCGACGTCCACATCCCCGACGGCACCGTCATCGGCTACGACCCCGCCCAGGACAAGAAGAACTACTTCGTCTCCTCCGGCGGACTCACCGTCGTCACCCGCGACTACTCCGTCTACGAAAACCCCGTCAGCCCCGGCTTCATGCAGGGATGAAAAAGGCAGAGGATAGAGGACAGTGAGTAGAGGATAAGAAGACGGCCGTCCCAGGTG
>JAJZFE010000380.1:0-3360 GCA_021798655.1 Acidobacteriota bacterium
CATCGAAGACCTCATCGAAGACCCCGACTTCGGCACCCTCGCCCCCATCACCGCCCTCGTCCCGCCGCCCTCGCCCACCGCCGAACTCGAAAACCTGCTCCGACGCCTGAACAACAGCATCGTCGAATCCGACGCCCACTCAACAAGCCACTCAACGAGCCTGTCTCCCGTCCAGCCTGAACCGTGGCCTGAATCTGAGCCTGAGCCTGAGCCTGCGCCTGCGCTTGCGCTTGAACCTGCACTCGAACCCGCCATCCTGCCCACCCTGCAGGCCGCGGCTGACCCACTCTATCCGCTACCCTCTGCCTCCTGCCTCCAGGGCCAGATACTGATGGATGAACGCGATCGCCATGCTGCCTTCGCCCACGCCGCTGGATACGCGTTTCACCGACTCAGCCCGCACGTCGCCCGCGCAGAACACCCCCGGCAGGTTCGTCTCCAGCAGGAACGGCTCACGGTCGGTCTCCTTCCACGTCACCAGGTCGCGACCCGTGCACAGGTAGCCGGCGCTGTTCCGCTGCAGCTCCTGCGGCAGCCAGGCCGTGCTGGCCTTCGCGCCAATCATCACGAACAGCGCGTCCACGTCCTTGGTGATCACCACCTCCGCCTCGCCCGGCACCCGCTTGCGGAACGTCACCCGCTCCAGGTGCCCATCGCCCTCCGCCCGCACCACCTCGGTGTACGGTGACAGGTGGATGTTCTTCCGGCTCGCCAGCTGGTCGATCAGGTACTGCGACATCGTGTCGCTCAGGCCCGCGCCGCGCACCAGCACAATCACGTCGCTCGCGTAGTGCGAAAAGTGCATCGCTGCCTGCCCGGCGGAGTTGCCCCCGCCCACGATGAAGATCTTCTTGCCCACGATGTTCATGCTCTCATCGCGCGACGCGCCGTAGTACACGCCCTTGCCGCGGAACTGGTCCACGCCCTCGGCGTCCAGCCTCCGCCACTCCACCCCCGTGGCCAGCACCACCGCGCACGCCGTCACCCGCTCGCCGCCGTCCAGCTCCACGCAGTACCGGCAGTTGTCCAGCTTGAACAGCGACTCCACCGTCCGCGTCATCGCAATCTCTGCGCCAAACCGCTGCGCCTGCTTCAGCGCCTTGTCGCTCAGCTCCTCGCCCGAGACGCCGTTCGGAAACCCCAGGTAGTTCTCGATCCGCGAGCTCGTCCCAGCCTGCCCGCCGCACGCCGACTTCTCCACAATCAGCACGTTCAGCCCCTCGGACGCGCCATACACTCCCGCCGCCAGCCCCGCAGGCCCGGCGCCAACCACCACCACGTCATACTCCTGCTTCTGCGGCTTCGTGTTGATGCCCAGCGCCTCGGCCACCTCGCGCACCGTCGGCGCGCCCAGCCACGTCGTCCGATCCACCACCACCGACGGCGACGCGTACGGCTGCCCGTCGCGGCCCAGCATGCACGACGGCACACGGTCCATCTCCCGCGACTGGTCCACCCATTCGTACGGTATCCGGTTCAGCGAAAGAAACGCACGAATGTCCCGACAGTCCAGGTCATACTGCGTGCCCACAATCAGCACCCGCGTCGGCGGCGTCTCGGTCGCAAACCGCTGCACGTTCACCAGCCGGTCCGTCATCGCCTTCATCACCGTCGCCGCACACTTCTCCGACGTCTGCACCAGCTCGAACAGCATCTGCGGCGAGAACCGCGCCAGCCGCGCCGGCGTCACCGCCTTCACCGAAACGAACGTCGGCGCCATCAGCAGAATCGGTATCTCGCCAAAGAACGAGCCCGGCTTCGACCGCCCGATCTCGGTCTCCAGTCCGTTGATGTCCTTCACCGCTGCCGTATGGCCCTCCAGCAGCACGCAGAACGACGCCGTCTCGCCCTCGCGGATCAACCACTCATTCTCCGCCAGCTTCACGTCCGCCGCTCGCTCCGCAAACCTCTGCCGCTCGCTCTCCGTCATGCACTCGAAGATGGCACAGATCTCAAGTTCCTTCGCCGTAATCATGTGTGTATTCTGTCATCCTTCTCGCCAACATCCAAACGCTGGACTTCCGTACACTAGGTGCAGGCGCAACGTGTCAGACCGCGCCGTCAACACACACCATGAAGCTCATCCCCATTCGCGAAGCAACTACTGGCCTTGCGCCTCTGCCGCCCGAAGTCGCCGCCGTCTCGCGCCGTGTCCTCTGCGTCTTCCCTCGGTACACCAAGAGCTTCGGCACCTTCGACAACGCCTACCCGCTGCTCGGCGTCAAGGCCTTCATGCCGCCGCAGGGTCTGCTCACCATCGCCGCCTACCTGCCCGCGCACTGGCAGGTCCGCTTCATCGACGAGAACGTGGCCCCGGCCAGCGACCGCGACCTCCGCTGGGCCGACGCCGTCCTCGTCAGCGGCATGCACATCCAGCGCAACGCCATCAACCAGATCAATGCCCGCGCCCACCGCCTCGGCAAGGTCACCGCGCTCGGCGGCCCGTCCGTCTCCGGCTGCCAGGAGTACTACTCCGACTTCGACTACCTGCACATCGGCGAACTCGGCGACGCCACGCACGACCTCATCGCCGCGCTCGCCCGCAGCCTGGCACGCCCCGCCGCACAGCAGGTCTTCACCACCGCCGAGCGACTGCCCCTCGCCAGCTTTCCCACCCCGGCCTACCACCTCGCCGGCATGAATAATTATTTTCTCGCCAACGTCCAGTTCTCCTCCGGCTGCCCCTACCGCTGCGAGTTCTGCGACATCCCCGAGCTCTACGGCCAGAACCCGCGCCTCAAGACGCCCGCGCAGATCCTCAAGGAACTCGACGCCATCGTCGCCGGCGGCGCAGTCGGCGCGGTCTACTTCGTCGACGACAACTTCGTCGGCAACCGCAAGGCCGCCAAGGAACTCCTGCCCCACCTCATCGAGTGGCAGAAGAAAAACAAGTACCCGCTGGAGTTCGCCTGCGAGGCCACGCTCAACATCGTCCGCTCGCCCGACCTTCTTGAAATGATGCGCGAGGCCAGCTTCTGGACCATCTTCTGCGGCATCGAGACGCCCGAAACCGATGCGCTCAAGGCCATGTCCAAGACCCAGAACAACGAGATTCCGCTCCTCGAAGCCGTGCAGACGCTCAACAGCTACGGCATCGAAGTGGTCAGCGGCATGATCATGGGCCTCGACACCGACACCTACCAGACGCCCGACCGCATCCTCGAATTCGTCGAAGCTTCACACATCCCGGTGCTCACCATCAACCTGCTCGAAGCCCTGCCGCGCACGCCGCTGCACCGCCGTCTGCAGGCCGAAGGCCGCCTCATCGAAGACGCCACGGGCCGCGAATCGAACGTAGACTTCCTGCTGCCGTACAACGATGTCGTAGCCATGTGGCGTCGCACCTTCTCCACCGCCTTC
>JAJZFE010000380.1:3370-3661 GCA_021798655.1 Acidobacteriota bacterium
GGATGCCATCTACCGCCGCTTCGCGTACAACCAGCAGCACACGTATCCCAACCGCATCGCGATTCCGCCGTCGGGCAAGATCAGCGTTGCCAACATCTACCGCGGCTTCAGCACGCTCGCCAAGCTCATGGTCAAGGTCGGCATCTTCTCCAACTATCGCCGCATCTTCTGGCGCATGGCCTGGCCCTGCCTCAAGCAACTCGACATCGAAGACGTCATCCACGTCTCCCTCGTCGCACACCACATGATCAGCTACGCCCGCGAGGCCGAAGCCGGCTTCCAGACCGCCGC
>JAJZFE010000184.1 GCA_021798655.1 Acidobacteriota bacterium
CGCGGCAGAGAGAGAGAATCTTTGGCGACAACGATAAGCTGTCGGCGCTGCTGCTGAAGCATATCGGGGCGGACGTGCTGATCCTGCTGTCGGACGTGGACGGGCTGTATGATCGCAGTCCGACGGAGCCGGGCGCGGCGGTGCTCAAGAAGGTTGATGTGATCGATGAGAAGATTCTTGCGCTTGCGGATGGGAGTAATGGGCGCGGGCGCGGAGGGATGATCTCGAAGCTGGAGTCGGCGCGGATTGTGCTGCACGCGGGCAAGCGGGTGATCATTGCGAATGGCCGCACGCCGCATGTGCTGGAACGTATTGTCTCGGGAGAGGCGATCGGAACGCACTTTGCGCCGTTGCAGGAGAAGGCTGCGCGATGAGCGCAGAAGCGGCTCCGGCGGCGAAGGACGCACGCAGCACGCGGGCGATAGCGGAGGCTGCGAAGGGAGCTTCGCGGGTGCTTGCACCTCTCGATGACGCGGCGCGAAATGCTGCGCTGGAGGCGATGGCGAAGGCGATTGATGCAGCGAGCGTGGAGTTGCTGGCTGCGAATGGCGAAGATGTGCGGCTGGCTGAGTCCGGGGCGGAGGGGTTGGCTCCGGCTACGCTGGCGCGGCTGAAGCTGGATGCGGCGAAGCTGAAGGAGATGGTGGAGCAGGTGCGGTCGGTGGCGGCGCTGCATGATCCGCTGGGGCGGGTGCTGGATGCGACTGAGTTGGATGAAGGTCTGAATCTGCAGAAGATGAGTGTGCCGCTGGGGGTGCTGGCGGTGATCTTTGAGGCGCGGCCGGATGCGGTGACGCAGATTGCGGCGCTGGCAGTGAAGTCGGGCAATGCGGTGATCCTGAAGGCAGGGAAAGAGGTTGAGGGAACCGCGGCGGCGCTGGTGCGGGTGCTGCGGGAGGCGCTGGTGGCACAGGGTTTGCCGGAGGATGCGGTGGCGCTGGTGGTGGGTCGGGAGCGGGCGCAGGAGCTGCTGGGGATGCATGGACTGGTGGATATGGTGATTCCGCGGGGGTCGAAGGCGCTGGTCGAGTATGTGCAGGCTAATACGCGGATTCCGGTGCTGGGACACTCGGAGGGCGTGTGCCATATCTACGTGGATGAGAGCGCGGATGAGGCGCTGGCGCTGCGGGTGATTGAGGACGCGAAGACGGATTACCCTGCGGCGTGCAATGCGGTGGAGACGGTGCTGGTGCATCGGGGGATTGCGGCGGAGTTCCTGCCGAAGCTGGCAGAGCGGCTACGCGCCAAGGGCGTTGCGCTGCATGGGGATGCGCTGGTGCGGGAGTTGCTGCGTGATGTGGAGGTTGAGGCGGTGGATGACTGGCACACCGAGTATGGGGAGCTGGCGGTGTCGCTGGGTGTGGTTGCGGGGCTGGATGCGGCGATGGAGCATATCCATGCGCATGGATCGGCGCATACGGAGAGCATTATCACCGAGGACGCAGCGACGGCGGAGCGGTTTTTGCGCGAGGTGGACGCTGCGGGAGTGTTCCATAATGCGTCGACGCGGTTCGCGGATGGGTTTCGGTATGGGTTTGGCGCGGAGGTGGGGATCAGTACGAGCAAGTTCCACGCGCGCGGGCCGGTTGGGCTGGAAGGGCTGACGACGTACAAGTATGTGCTGCGCGGCAAGGGGCAGGTTGCGGGGGATTATCGCGGACCGAATGCGAGGGCGTTTACGCATCGTGTTTTGAGGAGACAGGAGGAGTCTCGATGAGGCGCGTTGCGATCGTCGGGACAGGGTTGATTGGGGCTTCGGTGGGGTTGGCGCTGAAGGCCAAGGGGTTTGCGGGCGAGGTTGTGGGCTGGGATGCGAACGCTGCGGAGTTGCAGGCGGCGCGCGAGCTTGGGGCGATTGACAGTGCGTTGGCGGGACGAGACGCGGTGCTGGAGACAGATGCGGATGTGGTGGTGCTGGCGACGCCGGTGCTGCCGATCCTGGACTGGATGGAGCGGCTTGCGCCGGTGCTTGGCGAGGACCAGTTGGTGACCGATGTGGGGAGCACGAAGCGCGAGATTGCGGCGCTGGCTGCGGGGCTATTTAATCGGCCGGGTCGGGCGCGGTTTCTGCCCGGACATCCGATGGCAGGGAAGGAATCGGGCGGCGCGGCGCTGGCGGAGGCGGAGTTATTTCGGGGCGCGGTTTGGTTGTTTACGCCGATGGGTGCGGAGGAGTCGGCGATGGAAGGAAGCTGGCGCGCTGCGGTTGCGGGCTTTGGCGCGCGGGTGCGGGATATGGATGCGGCACGGCACGATGAGGTGTGCGCGTGGGTGAGTCACCTGCCGCAGATGGTGGCTACGGCCATGAGCGCGATGCTGGAGGACGAGTTCGCTGCGGATGCTGCGGAAAAGGCTGCGATGCAGACGAGCGCTTTTCAGGATGACCTGCGAGCGGTTGGCGGACGTGCGCTGCGGGAGATGACGCGGCTGGGAGCCAGCCCGTACAGTATGTGGCGCGATGTGGCGATGACCAATACGGAGGCGATTGCGGCGACCCTGGCGGCGCTGGAGCAGCGGCTGGCGTATGTGCGCGAGAACCTGCGGACTCCGGAACTGCGCGATGAGTTTGCGCTGGCGAATCGGTTTCGGGCCAAGCGTGGGTAGGCACCCCCCTCCCCCCCCCCCCCGACTTTTTCTCGTAAAGTATTCAGCGGGATGGGGTTAAGGCTGTTTTCCTCGTAAAGTCTTCTATTCAGGCGGGTTGCAGATAAGATATTGCATCGACAGGGGTTAGCTGCCGCAGGATGTGGGCGTGGGGTGGGTCTAGTTAAATTGTAGTGGGTTGGTGGGGGTAAGTATGCCAAGTTGGCGGGAGAGAAATCGGCAGTGGGGATGCGCGTTTTGTAGGATTTTGGGGTTGGTGGGGGGTTGACACGCGAGTTTTGGGCTGTTTTTGAGGGAATTATTTTTGGGGTGGGGGGCGCTCGCTTCGCGAGCGGGAAGCAGGTTCCTCGCTGCGCTCGGAATGACAGGCAGAAGGGCAAGGGCAAGTGCAAAGGCCAATACGGAGATCCTTCGCTTCGCTCTGGATGACGGCGTGAAACAGACAACGGCAAACTCAACGGCAACGGCAACGGCAACAGCAACGGCAACGGCAAAGGAAGAAGCAGATCCCTGCGGGATGACAACCAAAAAGGCAAAGGCAAAGGCAAAGGCAAAGGCAAAGGCAAGGGCAACGGCAACGGCAACGGCAAGGGCAACAGCAACGGCAACGGCAACAGCAACGGCAAAGGAAGAAGCAGATCCCTGCGGGATGACAACTAAAAAGGCAACGGTACAGCTATGGCACAAGCAACGGCAACGACGGGGGCACGTCCTTGACCTGCGGTGCGGGTGTGAGGGCGGGGTGCGTCCATTATGGGCAGGTGCGTCCATAATGGACGGATGAGTGAAGGCGTGCGTGCGGAGTCGGTGCTGAGTGTATCGCCGGCGGGTGGATCGATGACGGTTGATTCGGCGATGGCGGTGCCGATGGAGGAGTATCGGCGGCGGTTGAAGGGGCATGAGGAACGGGCGGCACGGTTGAAGGCCGGACAGCTTTGGCTGGGGTATGTGCGGCTGGCGCTGGTGGCGGGATTTCTGGCGGCGGCCTGGTACGGGTTGTTTCTGCGCGAGGTGCCGCGCTGGTGGGTGACGGTGCCGATGGTGCTGTTTG
>JAJZFE010000039.1 GCA_021798655.1 Acidobacteriota bacterium
CCGTGTCGCAATCATGTTGGAGATCCGCTCCTCGCCCCATGCCGGATCCCACGTCACGCGTGCAATCTCCTCCAGCGCACGTTCGCGGAATGTTGTCGTCGGCGCATCGGCCCTGGGTGAAAGCACTGGGGTCTCCATCGAGATGAACCACTGCTCCGTCGCCCGAAAGATCAGCGGCTTGTGGCAGCGCCAGCAGTGCGGATATTTGTGCTCCAGGTTGTGCCGACCCATCAGCGCGCCCTTGGTCACCAGCAGCGCCTCGATCGGTGCATTCGCCTTGAAGACAAAGATCCCGTCGTACTCCGGCAGGCCGTTGCGTAGCTTGCCCTGTGCATCGACATCGCAGGTCAACGGCAACTCATATCGTTGACCGGTCACGAAGTCGTCCGGTCCATGCGCCGGGGCCGTATGCACCGCCCCTGTACCCTGATCTGTCGTCACATAGTCCGCCGTTACGCCCAGAATCTCGCGCTCCAGGAACGGATGGGCAAACTTCACGCGGTCCAGCTTTGAACCCATGAAACTTGCAATTGGCGTCGCACTCTTCAGGTTGCCAATCAGGTCGCAGCCTTCGCGTACCTGCTCCACCAGCGCCTCGGCGACGATATACACATCCTCGCCATCCGCCAGCGCCACGTACGGAATCTCCGGGTTGAACGCCACAGCCATCGATGCGGGCAGCGTCCATGGCGTCGTTGTCCAGATGATCGTCCAGACGTTTTTGCCTCTCAACCGCGGATCAATCTTCTCCGGCGCGCTCTTCAGTCTGTACCGCACGTATACGCTGGGCGACGTGTGTATCTCGTACTCCACCTCGGCCTCGGCCAGCGCCGTATGGTCGTGCGAGCACCAATACACTGGCTTCAATCCCTTGTAGACGAAGCCCTTCTCGTAAAACCCGTAAAAAGTCTCCAGAATCTGCGCTTCATAGGGGAAGTCCATCGTGGCGTACGGCCTGTCCCAGCGGCCAAACACGCCTAGCCGCTTGAACTGCGAACGCTGCAAATCGATAAACTTCGCCGCATACTCGCGACACGCCTTGCGCACCGCGACCGGGTCCATCTCCAACTTCTTCCCGCCGAGCTTCTCATCGACTTTGATCTCGATCGGCAGCCCGTGGCAATCCCATCCCGGAACATACGGCGCATCGAATCCGGCCATGGTTTTGGTCTTGACGACAAAATCCTTGATGCACTTGTTCAGTGCATGACCCAGGTGAATCGCACCGTTGGCATAGGGCGGTCCATCGTGCAGAATGTACGTTGGCGCCCCGGCTCGTACCTTGCGAATCTGTTCATACAAGCCGGCATCGTCCCATCCCGCCAGCCGGATCGGCTCGTTCTGGGGCAGGTTCGCCTTCATCGGGAAGTCGGTTTTGGGGAGGTTTAGCGTTCCCTTGAGGCTCTTCTTCTTGTCATCGTCAGACATCAACATCTCCATGGTGCCGTGCGGCCAGGAAAATAATCCGGTTACAAGCGGGCAAACTCTTATTGTAATGGGCTCAGCGGCCAGTTTGCCCGATACCGGCCTACGGGGAAGCCGGTGAAACTCTCTTTGAACTACTTTTCCCTCTCGTGCGTCTAATGTAGAGAGCAAACCTGGGCAAGAGTTTGTAGAATGATCCAGGGACTCGGCGACGCATCTTTTCCGGAAGACGACGCATCTTTCCCGGATGTTGAAGACCACATTCGCCGCATGCAAATTTAGAAGGCAACGCAAAGACCCGTTCCTCCCCTATGGCTGATACTGACACGCTTCCACCTCCGCCCACCGACCAGGTCGATTCAGATCGCACTGAGCCCGTGCTGCACGCGGGCGACGACGTGGTACATCTCAGTGGCGAGATCCAGGAAGAGGGCGTCTTTGCCTCACTCATCTCCAGTATTCGCGACGCCTTCTTCGCCCCCAAGCTTCCACCGCTGGTGCTGGAGTCCAAGCCCATCGCCGTCCCCGACCGCATGGCGACAAAGCGCAGCCCGGCCTCGACCGCGGCTGCCGTCGGCTTGCACGTGGTGGTTCTTCTGCTGATTGCGCTCTTCGTCGCCAGTCAGGTGAAGGTGATGACTTCCAAGGCGAACCTGGCAACCGTTGTGGTGCCGGATACGCCGCCCCCCATTGCGCCCAAACTCCAGCAGATTGGCGGTGGCGGCGGCCAGCATGACCTCGCGCCGGTAAGCAAGGGCAAGCTTCCGAAGCTTGCGCAAGAGCAGCTTGTTCCGCCCAAGGCTCCGCCTCCGGTTGCTCCCAAGCTGGCCATTGATCCGACCGTGATTGTGCAGAAAAACCTCAACATGGCCACCAACGACATGCCCAATCTCGGAGTGCCCAACTCTTCGCTCAAGGGCATCTCCCTGGGAAACGGGTCTGGAACGGGTCTGGGTTCCGGTAACGGCTCGGGCATCGGTCCCGGCTCAGGCGGAAACACAGGTGGCGGGGTGTTCCACATCGGCGGCGGCATCAGCAGCCCGGTCGTTCTCTACCAGCCCGAACCGGAGTTTTCCGAAGAGGCGCGCAAGGCCAAGTTCTCCGGAAACGTGCTGGTCTATCTCTGGGTCGGGACGGATGGACGGCCCTCGCATGTCCGCGTCGTTCGCCCGGTCGGAATGGGCCTCGATGAGAAGGCCGTCGATGCCGTTCGCCAATATCGCTTCAAGCCCGCGATGAAGGACGGAAAGCCGGTCCAGGTCGACCTCTACGTCGACGTCAACTTCCAGATCCTGTAGTTACTTCGAAGCGGCTGCGAGCGCCCCGGTCTCAGCGCACGCCGCAACCTCTGCAAACGTCAGATTCTCTGCGAGGCTGCCCGTCTCTTCCTTCCAGCGCAGGAAGATCCTTCCATAGCTCTCCGTCGTGCGCAGTCCGGCTGCAACCCTCAGCTTTTCAAGCATGGCGTCGATCCACGCTGGCGGCCCCTCCAACTCTGCCCAGACGCCAATCGGCGTCTCGTCCAGAACCAGGTGGCCGGCTTCCATCTCCCACTCCGTGCGGAACTTCTCGTAGCGAAACACCGGGCCGTACCCCAGTTGGATGAAGATCTCGGCCAGCGCATCTCCGTCCTCGACAGCGGTCTCCGTCTCGATCCGCGTCTTGTACCGCAGGTCGGCATCGCCCCCATCTGCCAAGCGTTTGTGTGTCACCGTGCAGCGCTCTCCATAGTGCCGAAGGCGCAGAATCTGCGTCCGGGCGCGCAGTTGGCGATCGGCCGTATCGTACAGCACGTTGCTCTCGAAGGTGCGCTCGGTGATCAGCGTGAACCCAAGCGCCTCCGCTGCTGAGCGAAGTGCTCGAATATCCTTCACCAAAAACTTCAGCTCAATCTCCGCAGCCTGCATGGCGTCAGTATACGTCCGCATCGCCACTCCGGGCGGAATCTCTTCCAGACTGTGGAAGACGTGGCCCTCTCCCGGATTCGCTACGATGGGAGAGCACGCGTATGGCTCAAACCCTCCATCTCGACGCCTCCAACCCGGACGACCTCCTCCGCGCCGCCGATCTGCTGCGCGCCGGCCGTCTCGTCGCCTTTGCAACCGAGACGGTTTATGGCCTGGGCGCCAACGCACTCTCCTCCGACGCCGTTGCCGGGATCTTTGCCGCCAAGCAGCGGCCGTCCTGGGACCCGCTCATCGTGCATCTGGCTTCGGCAGAGCAGCTT
>JAJZFE010000433.1 GCA_021798655.1 Acidobacteriota bacterium
TTTGGCTTCGGCGACGATGCTGGCGATGGGGCGCGAGCGGAACTTGCCGCGGAGCTGCGGGATGATGCAGAAGCTGCAGGGGTGGTCGCAGCCTTCGGCAATCTTGATGTAGGCCGAGGCGCGTGGGGTGGTGAGGATGCGCGGCGTCTCGTCGGAGTAGAGGTAGCTGGGGAGTGCGGCGGTGGCGCCGTCCCAGGCCTCGCGGGAGAAGCGGCCGGCGGCCTCGCGGGCATCGCCTTCGGGGCGTGACGCGATCTCAGCCGCAGTCCCCAATGCGGGGGTCTCTCCGCTGCGCTGCGCTCCGGTCGAGATGACAGCGTCCAAGGGGTTGCTGGATTCGTGACGGAGCTGCGGGCTATTGCTTTCGGGGCGGGAGTGCTGGTTGACGGAGGAGGCGTGGCGGTCGAGCTGGCCGGTGGTGAGGATCGGGAAGGGCGAGTTGTTCTCAGCGGGTGTGGGACGGCTGAGGCCGGCGGCTTCGAGGATGGCTTCGAGCTCGCCGGTGCCGACGACGGCATCGACCTCGGGGATGTTTTTGCGAATCTCGTCGCGGTAACGCTCGACGAGGCAGCCGGCGACGATGAGGCGCTGGGCGCGACCACCGTTGGCGATCTTGTGCTGCACCATCTCGAGGATGGTGTCGACGGACTCCTGCTTGGCGGAGTCGATGAAGGAGCAGGTGTTGACGACGAGGATCTCGGCGTCTTCGGCGCGGGGAGTGAGCTCGGCGCCGGAGCGATGGAGCAGGCCCATCATGACCTCGGAGTCGACGAGGTTCTTGGGGCAGCCGAGGGAGACGAAGCCGATCTTGGGTCGGGCTTGTTGGTCTGGGGCAGCGGCAGGGATTTCGAGGGTGGGGGTGAGGCTCACAACCTTTAGTTTAGCAGGTGCTACGGGGAGATTCAGCGTTGCGGGCGCTGACGCAGGGAGGTGAGAGGTCGTGCCCATGATGGATACACGCGCAAAACATGTACGATTTTCTTGTCGATCCAGAAGAGGATGCGGTGCGATTCGTATAAGAGTTGGTGCAAAGGCAGATCGAAGTTGTCGCGTTCCTCGATGCGCGGGCATCGCGTCGGCAAGACCTCAAGCGAGGCGATGGCGGTGAAGAGTCCGGCCCACCATCGGTCGGCGGCCTGACGGTCGTTGCTCTGGCGAAGGATGTACTCGCGGTACTCTTCGACATCGCGCATTGCGGTGTTTGCGACTCTAACGGCGAATGCCAAGTCTTCCCTCTGCCTCGGCAAATGCCTCACGGAAGGGGCGAGTTCTGCCAGCCTTCACATCGGCGAGCCCTTCGTTGACGGCGGCGATGAAGTGTTCGCGCTGCTCCATCTCCTCCATGCGGTTGACGAGAGCCTGGTAGGCTGTCGCATCCTGCACGACGACAGAGGCGCTGCCGTTGACGGTGAGCACCATCGGGGCCTTGGTCTTGCGAAGACGGGCGACGTGCTTCTTCGCGTTGCGCTGGAAGTCGGTGACGGAGCGGATGTCGTTGAGGTCGAGAGCGAACGTCTTGGCCATGCGCAGATTATAAGCATGGAATGATCATTTTTCTATGTGTGCGCGGAGATTCCGTATCATGAGCTGTATGGGTGGACATCGTCGTCGTACTTGTTGGGTCGTGGCCGCTCTATCCCTGGCCATGCTGAGAGCCGTTGCGGTGGCACAGCGAACGCCGGCGGAGGCTGCTCAGAACTTCGAGGCGGCGACGATCAAGCCGAGTGCGCCGGGGCAGAGTGGGCGCGCGCTGGGCTGGGACGGGCGGCGGTTTACGGCGCACTATACGACGATCAGCCAGATGATGCAGTTTGCCTATGGTGTGCAGGCGAAGCAGATTCTGGGTGAGCCGGGGTGGTTCGATGCTGAGACGTTCGACATCGACGGTGTGACGGAGACGGGTGAGCCGACGCCGGCGGAGTGGAAGGTGATGATGCAGCATCTGTTGGCGGAGCGCTTGCAGATGCAGGTTCACGATGAGCCGCGGGTGATGCCGGCGTATGCGTTGACAGTGGCGAAGGGCGGGCCGAAGTTGGAGTCGCCGAAGGATGTCGTCAACATGACGAATGGGGTGCGGATTATGCGTGGACCGCACCTGTTTCTGAGAGTGGTGAGTGTGCGGGGCACGATGCCGGAGCTTGCGGCGGAGCTGCAGCGTGTGGAGATGGACCGGCCGGTGGTAGACCAGACCGGGTTGCCGGGGCAGTTCAACTTCACGTTGACAGCAACGTCGATCAAGCCGTTCTTCGCAGGCGAGATGCCGCCGACGGGTGAGGATGCGCCAGCGGAGCTTTTTACCGCGATACGCGATCAGCTGGGACTGCGGCTGGAGCCGATGAAGACAGCGGTAGAGTGCATTGTGATCGACCATGTGGAGCGGCCGTCGGCGAACTAGAACGACGCGGCGCTACATGATGCGTTTGGGGATGGGCGGCAGCGGGGGCGGTTGTGGCGGGGTGTGGCTGGTGACGACGACGCCGTTGGTCTCGTAGTGGGTGGTGCGGTGGTCGGTGGCGTGGCCCTGGAAGACGGCCTTGCGGAGCAGCGAGAGGTGGCGGCGCGTCTCCTGCGGGAAGAACTTGTTGACGGAGGCTTCGTAGTCGGCGATGAGGAGGTAGTAGGCGTCGCACTTGGGGCAGTAGATGGGGTCTTCAAGCTGGCGCGTGAAGGCGCCCGGCGGGAGCGGGCCGATGGGGTCGGTACCGGAACGGATGGCGGCGATGATGTGGTGCATGGGTCTGCGAAGCTCCTAGCCGTTAGCTCCTAGCTTCTAGCTAAGGAGACTCTGATCAAGTCCCGCAGAATGCTCGCCCTGTCCGACAAAACGCAGATTCCCTGCGGGAATGACAAGCAAAATATGTCGTCCAGACTTGATCAGGGTCTCCCTAAAGGCTAGGAGCTAGAAGCTTGTTTTACCAGATGCGAACGCGCTGGTCGGGGGCGAGGTAGAGCTTTTCGCCGGGCTGGATGTTGAAGGCTTTGTACCAGGCGTCGAAGTTGCGGACGGTTTCGGCGCGGTAGTGGCCGGGGGCGTGGGGGTCGGTGAGGATCTGGCGGCGTTCCGCGGCCTCGCGGATTTTGGTACGCCAGATCTGGCCGAAGGCGAGGTAGAACTGCTGGTCGGCGTTGAGGCCGTCGATGACGGCGGCGGGCTGGCCTTTGAGGGAGGCGTGGAAGGCGTCGTAGCTGGCGGCGACGCCGCCGAGGTCGGCGATGTCTTCGCCGAGGGTCTGGCGGCCGTTGACGTGGACGCCGGGGTAGGGCTCGTAGCCGTCGAACTGCGCGGCGAGTGCGCCGGTGACGAGCTTGAAGTGAGCGTAGTCGGCGTCGGTCCACCACTTGCGGACCTGGCCTTTGGAGTCGAACTCGGCGCCCTCGGAGTCGAAGGTGTGGGAGATCTCGTGGCCGATGACAGTGCCGATGGCGCCGTAGTTGGCGGCGTCGGGTGCGGCGGCGTCGAAGAACGGCGGCTGCAGGATGGCGGCGGGGAAGTTGAGGCCGTTGTTGAGCGGGAGGTTGACGGCGTTGACGGTCTGCGGCTCCATGCACCACTCGTGGCGGTCGACGGGCTGGCCGATGCGGGAGAGCGCGTAGTGGTAGTTGAAGAGGTCGGCGCGCTGGTAGTCGGCGAGCAGTTCGGTGGGGCTGATGA